>JAEIOE010000022.1 GCA_016342455.1 Mycoplasmatota bacterium
TGGCATGGTTATTTTTCCTTTCATCTTTGTATGCATATACTATTATAACCACTGTTTAAAAACCATACCAATCCACTTTCATATTCCCTCCTTATCGATAACCATCTATATAGATACTCATCTATATTATAAACAATATTTAAATTTAGTCAAGTACTCTCCTGTTGTTTACAAAAACTTTACAAAAGATTAAAAGATGTGCTGAAAAGCACATCTTTTTGTTATATATATCTGCATTTTTAACTATTACATTTCCAAAGGACTATTATAATATTTTCAATAGTCCTAATGAATAGTTTAAATCAAAATCATTGAAACAGCTATAAAATGTACAATGCTACCACCAAGGACAAACAGGTGCCATACAAGATGGGTATAATGCCAGTTTTTTTTCGCATGAGATAGAATATAAAATGGAATTCCCCCGCTATACAATATCCCACCAAGGATAATATAAGTTATGATTTGACTTAAGGTATTGCTTTCTAAATCAGTCCATAGAATTAGAATAGACCAGCCCATAATGAGATAAAGTACAATATGAATTACTATCCATTTCTTAGGAAAAAAGAGTTTTAAGCCAATTCCGATACCGGCGATTACCCATAAAACAATAAGCAAAGTTATGCCCGATAGTGAGTTGATACTAAGAAGAATAAATGGTGTATAAGTCCCAGCAATTAATAGGTAAATAGCGATTTGATCCAAACTCTGCAGTCTGTAAAAGCCACTAACTGTAGGCATTTTTATTGCGTGATGAATGGTTGAAAACAAATATAGCGCAATTAAACTAGCTCCATAAATAGTAATTGCAGTTACTTCAATACTCGTGTCTGAACGAAGTAACAAATACACTAATCCTGTAATTGATAGTAATACCCCAATTCCATGGCTTATCGTATTGGCTAATCGATCTCCTAAATGTGTATGCATTGTATCACCTCGTTATTCATAATATACCATTAAAAAACTAAACTAACCAGATTTATTTACTATCCAACATGCTAATTGATGATTTAGTTATATTCTCTATATCCTTTTTTGATAATAGTTGTTCTACAATATAAGATCCTAATATGAATATGACAATTGCAGCTACAATATTTGTCATTGTGAATACAAACCCGAAGTTTGCAAATTCATAAATTAGTATTGGTAATTTCATAGAAGACCAAATTCCTAAGAAGAAAACTATATATCTAATATTAGCATGTTTCTTTAATAATATCGCGCTGATTGGAAAAGCCATATATAGTGGTCCAGCTGCAAGTCCACCAAGTAGCCCTGCATATACATATCCCATTAAACCAGATTTTTCACCCATATACTTTATCATTTGTTCTTTTGATACAAACACATCAAGTAATCCAATGAGGATAAAAATAGGTGGAACAAATGATAACATCGTTAATACGTTGTTCCAAGAGACTAATAGAATTTCTTCTGAATTACTCCAATCATTTAGTGAAATAATTACCATTGCTAATAGAATAGCACTTAAGAACCAGTACTTTTTAATATATTTCAACATTATAAAACCCCCACACTAACAAATAGTAATATAAACAAAGCAAATACTATAACTAAGGTATATCCTAGTATGTTTCTAAGCACAGTAAATTTAGTCCCAAAATACATTTTTTCCACCGATATTGACACAATACCAACAGACATCAATCCAGCAACAAAAGCCGCAACTTGAGGATATCCTGCCCCAATATCCAATAAACTTTTACCAAACGGAAAGGCTAAGAAAGATGGCATAAAGGCAATACTACCTATAATACTCGATAACAGAATACCTAATATACCGCTATCTTCTCCAAGTAGACTTTTAATCAATTCTCTATCCAACATAACTAACATAATCCCCATAAGTAGCATTATTGGTATAAGACTAGGTAAAAGTTTAACAAAGGATTTATATCCTTTTTTTAGAGCTAGTATAGCTCTTTGTTTATCTTTAATAAATGCAAGAATAAGTAATATACCAACTCCTCCATACAAAATGTAACTAGTAATACTCATTTCTAATAGCCTAGGAATGGATCAAAAATCATACAAGATTTCTTAATGTCTAATTTCTTTAATGTATCTTTTACAGACTTGATAGCTTTCTGACTTCCACTTATATAATAATATGCATTATTCTTATGTTTCTTAGCAAGTTCTGAATATGCATTTACTGTGTCTTCAATTGTATAAACATAATGTACATCAAATGATTTATTACGTTTTACAGTTTCATTTATCATATCTTCAAACATAAAATGATCAACGGAAGAATATACCAAATCTACTTTCCTATCCGTATTGTTATCTAATTGTTTTAATAGTGCTCTTATTGGAGTGATTCCTACACCCATCCCAATCATTACTAATGGCGATTCTTGATCTTGAAGTGTAAACCATCCAAATGGTCCTCTCATTTTAATCAAATCACCTTTACTCATATTAATTAGTTTTTTCTTAAAGTTACTAATATTCTTACCGGTTCTTGTTCCTAATAAGATTAGTCCCTCTTCTGCTGTAGAAGCAATAGAGAATGCTCTCCATTTCTTTCCTTTTAATTCTTTATCTTTGATACTAAATATTGCATGAGTTCCAGGAACCCATTTTAATCCTTTAGATGCTTGTAATGAAATCTCATAGTAATCTTCAAATACATTCTTTGCATCTATAAATTCAAGCATTGCAGTTTTTCCTATACCTTTAAAATCTTTCAGTTTCATTTTTATTCTCCTTTTTGTTTTCTTATTTTTTTTTCAAATGATCTTACATTTTTATAGAACTCATCCAGTTCTTCTTCTTCAAATACTTCAAAGAATGTATCTAAAAATTCAATATGCTTTGGCAACATTTCTTCATAAAATTCCTTACCATTATCAGTTAACTCAATCCAAGTAATCCTTTTATCTGATTTATCTTTATACTTTATTACATATTCTTTCTCTAGCAACTTATTCACAAAGTACGTAATTGCACCACTTGTAATAAATGCTATTTCACCAAGTCTTTGTGTTTTAGATTTCCCTTTAACGTATAGATGGCTTATTATTTTGAATTCAGTAGGTGTTATTCCATAGTTATATATATCTTTTCCCACATTATTAATCAGCGTTATATTTAGTTTAGTTAAAGCAATCATTATTTTAGTTTTGTCCATAATTTCTCCTTATCTTAACACTAAGATGTTTTTATCTTAACATTAAGATATAATTATTACAAATGATTTGCTTAAAAAAAGAAAGAGAAGTGTTTTAGCACTTTAAAAACCGAATGCATCTATTTACAAGACAATTTTTACACTTATAACGTAGAAACTATTGTAAATGAGAACATGTTCTATTACAATAATGAAAGATTACAAGAAAAAATAAAAGAACTCGCTTCTTTTTAATTTAGGAAGCAAGTTCTTTCGACTCTTTTTATTTAATTGTCCATTTTAAGGAAACTAACTCTATGGGCTTTGTTTTACTGTTTATATCATTAGTAGTAACTATTAACAATACAGCAGGTATATTGGTAAGATGTTAATAGAAACATTGTATTACATGCATATAATATGGTTCTTTATAAAAAAATAGTTATCAAATATTGAAGAATTCCTATGAAGCCTCCTAGAAACAAGCCTATTATTTCAACAAATTTCAATTCTTTATTCATTAAACCAAAAATTATTTTTTCAAATTCAACAAAATCAAGCTCATCAATTCTGTTTTTTACAATTTCACGAATATTAAGATTATCAATACCTACAGAGCGGAATTCATCAATCATTTGATCAAATATCTCATCTCCGTTTTTATCTAAATACTTGGTAATAAAACCATGTATATCTCCTCCTAGAAACATAGCTACCATAGGTGGAATCACTTCTACTAATTTTTCGGTGATTACTTCTTTTAATTTTTTCTTTATTACATCAAGTTTTTCTTCACCCAATAATTGATTCATAATAACTTCTTTGGATAACAATTCCTTTTCAATCGTATCAGCTAAAGATACTGCCATTTGATTTTTTCTTCTAGGAAATACTCCTTGAAAAGTAATCCCTAAAACTTTATGTGGGTTTATCGGTCTAAATAACATTTTAATAGCAACTTTATTAGTAATCCAACCAATTAAGCCTCCAATTAAAACGAGCAAAATAAAACGTAATATATCCATAATCTTCTCCATTAGTAATTTTAATAAATTATATCATATATCATTCCATATATTAGATAGTAGTATAACATATGGTCTTTAATGTGTCTACTTACTCTTATTATTACATTTTTCAATCTTTTTACTTATGATACTACTCCTTGTTACAGTAGTTAATTGGTAAGCGTCAAATGATGCATATCTAAAAAACAGAATAATAAAATAGTATAATACCTTCAAACAATAAATTTGGAGGTATTTTTTAATGAAACAAGATCCAGAATATCAAGCGAAATGTCTAGAGTTAGTAAACGAGTATAAATTAACCAACCAAACTATGAAAGTTTTTTCTGAAGAACACAATGTAAAAGTATATCAATTACAGTACTGGCTAAAGAAATATAAACTAAGCTCAAAGTAAACCAAAACGAACTTCACAGAAGTCAAAGTTATAAAAAAGCCTGTTGTTGAATCTACAATTAGAATCACTTCTGGGAAACTAATAATTGAAATACCTAATAATTTTAATGAGGGAACGTTATTAAAATTATTGAAAGTAGTTGATCAAGTTTGTTTAACTTAGACAAAATCAAAAATGTTTATCTAGCTACTGGAATAACCGATTTAAGAAAATCAATAGATGGATTAGTTACGATAGTTCAAACACAGTTTAAACTAGATATATATAATCAAAGTTTATTTGTATTTTGTAATAGAGCCAATAATAAGATAAAGATTATTCATTTTGATAATGGATTTTGGTTATATTACAGAAGATTAGAAAGCGAGAAATTTAAATGGCCGATATCAGCCAATCAAACAATAAACATCAGTTACTCAGAAATTGAGTGGTTACTGAATGCTCACCAAATAAGGATTCAAAAACGTAAATTTAAACAAATTAAAGAACGTGTATATTACTGAGAAAATATATGATATAAAGCCGCTAAAAACAATGATATTTAGCGGTTTTTATGGTATAATATAAGAGTACAAATAACTAGAAAGGTTCCTATATTATGACTGATAAAATCACTAAATTTATAGAAGAAAACTCAGAACTAAAAGAATATATTTCCTCATTAGAAAATCAGTCTAATAAATTAGAATCTGAAGTTAATAATCTAAAAACAGTATTAACGTAAATAGACGTTGAGATAAAGTTATTAAAAGAGGCTATGGTTTTATCTAGAGCTAAGAGGTTTGGATCTAGTTCTGAAAAAACACCTCAAGGTCAGCTCGCTTTGGAGTTCTTTGATGAAGCTGAAAAAGAAAGTAATTTAAATGCAGTTGAACCTACTGCCCAAAAGACATTTAAAAAGAAAAGGAAATCAAGAACTGAAAATATCAGTAATCTAGAAACTGAAGTTGTAGAACATACATTATCAGATTCAGATGCTATATGTCCAAACTGTAATACAGCACTTAAAAAAATGAGTGAAGAATCTAGAGAAACCATTAAGTTATATAAGAAAGTAATTCGTTCCATTGAAAAACGAGCTATTTATTCTTGTCCTAAGTGTAGTTTGGTAGTTAAGGCTTCTATGCCTAAACTACCAATAGAAGGCTCTTTAGCTACTAGTAGTACTTTAGCTCAAGTTATCGTTGATAAATACGCTAACGGCTTACCACTATACAGACAAAGTCAAGATTATTCTAGAATTGGTCTTAATTTAAGTCGTCAGACTTTATCTAACTGGATGATGTAATCAAGTGAATTACTTGATATCATTTACAATCAAATGATATCTAAGTTATTATCGTTTGACATCTTACACGCAGATGAGACAACTCTTCAGGTTTTAAAGGAAAATGCTAGACCAGCTAAAACTAAATCTTATATGTGGTTATATAGAACCGGTAGGTTCGATACGCCAATTGTAATCTATGATTATTAAGCTAGTCGTAGCGGAAACATTCCTAAGAAATTCTTAGAAAGTTTTAATGGTTATTTACATGTCGATGGTTATGCTGGTTATCAGGCAGTAGATAACATTACTTTAATTGGTTGCTTAGTTCATGTTAGAAGATATTTCAATGATGCTTATATTTCTTTAGGTAATATACCAGGCATTGAAGATACAGCTACGGCTAAGGGGCTTAATTACTGTAATAAGTTGTTTGCTTTAGACAAAAAATCAAAAGCTTTAGACTTAGATCAAAGGTTTATTTTTAAACAAGAGAAAATTAAACCGATGTTTGTTGAGTTTTTAACCTGGGTTAATAACTCAAGTTTAGATGCTATGCCTAAGTCTAAATATGGTAAGGCTTTAAAGTACGCTAGTAATCAATTGCCTAATGTTATGCATTATTTAGAAAAGGCTGAACTTGATATTGATAATAATCTAGCTGAGATATCTATAAAACTATTTGTTATTGGCAGAAAGAACTGGTTATTTAGTAATACTGCGAGTGGCGCGGACGCTAGTGCTAGATTATACAGTATTGTTCAGACTTGTATTCTAAATAACGTTAATCCTTATGAATATGTAGATTATGTTTTAGATAAGTTAGCTAATATGACTATTAATGAAAACACTGATATTAAAGCGTTACTTCCTTGGAGTTATTCGAAAAATTAAAATTTCGCTATATATACCAAAACCTTCATGACTTAGCGGCCATTAGGGTTTTTTGTTTGTCTAGATATATTCTGTTTGACGCTTACGCTCTTATTAGAATAAAAAGAAAGTCATTTTCTGACTTTCTTTTACATTTATAAATTTTAAATTCTTGTTTTTTTATTCTCTTATTCAGAAATTGTAAGATCAGAATAAACTACTTCTGCACCTTCTGAATAAAACCCTATTCTTCCGGTCATTATCAAATCATTATCATAATATTCCATGATTTCTACATCATCTACAAATACTGTAATCATATTGCCTTCACAAACTACCTTTACAGTGAATTCTTCTCCACTAACAGGTCTTGTATCTGTACTTACAGCTAATCCATAATCTGAAACATTATAGTTATATTTATCAATGAAAGCTCTATAGTTATTAAAACCAATATAGTAACCAACTATTGAATCATTGTTTTCTGATGAATGTTCAGAGAAATTGCTTCCCTTTAATATGATACCAGCTGATGCTGATGCTGTTTCACCAATAAACTTCATCGTTACTTCTATAGTACAGTCTCTTATTGTATCGTCACCAAAATATATTATTTGTCTATTACCAGCAATTGCATAATGACCATCATTCAATTTCCAAAGCGTTTGATACTCAGCACCTGTTGCTAAGTATTCAGTTAGTGATGCTTCATAAGATGGTGTTGAGTATGATGATTTTTCTACATTAAAATAATTGAATGTGAAATCATCTTCTAAAGCAATAAACTTAATTTGATGTAATCCTTTCGGAATGTATATTTCAGTAATTAAAGTGTTTGTATAATCATAAGAACTATCTAATGAAGGTATTGTAACTAAGATAGGTTCAGCGTTATCAATTTGAATAGCTATTGTTTTATCTGATTGATCCGCTTTTAAGTTCATAAAGATTGCTTTTAATCCAGATTCTTCTATATCTATATAATAACTAGCATATCCTAATTCTTTTGCAATAGTAATTTCATTAGAACCATCAGGATTATTCGTTGAATAATTTGTTAGTGGTTCTATAACATTTAATGTTACATCACTAGAAGCTTCATCAACGAATTGATTACTTCCTACCATATCTTTTTTAGCTTCAATTTTATCACTAGAGCCATATGAATAATTAGAGAATGATGAATACATCATTTCTGATGATTTATATGCTATTTTCCCAACAGCTACTTCAGCTGTATATTCATCTATCTTTGTTAAGTTATCAAATAATACTGAAACTTTTTCTCCATCTGATAATACTCTTAGTGTATGTAACTTAGTGAAATCAAAATCACTGTTTAAAGTTCCTGTTGTTAATTCTTCTAATGTTCCATCAACCATTTGACTTAGAACTACTTCATTTGTATCTAATGATACTTTAAAATAATTATTTTCATCAACATAGCCAAATAAAGCTTCGAAATCAGAACCAATAAAATTAAATTCAGCTGAGAAACTCGATTCGGTTGAAGTATTACTTAAATAGTAATCTCCAGATTGTGTATAGTTTACTACACCATCAACTGATTGAAAATCAGGTAATTCAGGTACTAAGTTTTCTGTTAAACCTGCGCCATTTACATTCATCATCGTTCCATTAAATAATAATCTATTAATATTAAAACTACGATTAGGCCCAGCTGCACTATTTAAGTTGTGATATACAATATAATAACTATCTAAGTTAGGCCCTAGAACTGTAGAACTATGTCCTAATCCTTCAAAGCCATCTACTGTAGATAAAAGTAATGAATTGTTATCTGCGTATTCAAAACTTGATCTTCCATCTAATACACTAGCAGTTGAGTAATTTACTCTATAACCTGAACTTGTAACATTCGTTCCAGTGTATGTTAAATAGTATGTACCAAATCTATTTATAAGTGTTGGTCCTTCAGTCCAAGAACCCATTAAAGTGTTGTCTAAAGTCGTTCCTGACTCAAATGTTAGAGGATCTGCCATAGATACCATTCTAATCCCTGTGTTAAAAGCTCTTAAGAAATACATTGATTCATCATTATCAATAAATACAGATCCATCAATTGATTCTCCTAAGTTATCACTAACTACTTCAAATGGTCCGATTGGACTATCTGATGTAAGGATATAGTGACCATGCCCTGCAGGAGAGGTATACATATAAAATACTCCATCCCAGTAAATAACTTCAGGTGCATAAGCAGTTTCAGTAATTGGATCTTCAGAAACATATCCTAATTGATTCGTCCCATTATTAACTTGAACCCAGTTTACTAAATCCGATGATTTCCAAGCTCTTACTCCTATTTGACTGTTCTTTGTAGAACAATATAAATAGTATTCTCCATTATGTCTTAATACGTATGGGTCTCCGACACCATAACCTTCCCATTGTTCAGGTATTTGCGTTTCATCAAAAACATTATCATATGTATCTCTTGATTCTATAAAATCTTCTTCAACTGCTGTAACAAATTCTGTTGTAACTGTACTATCACAACTAACTAAAAACACAGTTAAAGACATTAAAGCTATTATCATAAATTTTTTCATTATATTCACCATCCTAATTAGATGCGGCTTCATATAGTTGATTATCTAAACCAACTCTTATATATGCTTGTGGATTTTCTGGAGCTACGAAGCTTCCATTAAATGACCATCCATCCCAATCACTTGCAAAATCTGACCATTCTCCTATACTAATACCAAACACATCAGTACTTGTAATTTCTAAGAATGCATATGGAATATATACCACCATCTCAGTTGAAGTAAAGGTATATACAATGGTTGAAGTATCTTCATTACCGCCTGAATTCCAGTTTACAATACCAATAGTACCGTCACTTCTTAACATGAATAAATAGTCTGTTTCATCTCTTGAAGTTCCTGATGCTCCGGTGTCTATAAATAATTCAATACGTTCTAAAGTAGTCCCATCTACTTGAAATTCCTCTGCTGTTGTGAAGGTGAATGTTACTCCCAATTCACCTCTAACAATTTCACCTGAAATTGAATCAAAAGCCTCATGTGATGTCTTAGTTGCAAATTCTCCAGTAAGACCTGGATTTACAATAACTTCATTACTTGTTGCTTCATATAATAAGTTATCTAAACCAACTCTTACATAAGCTTGTGGGTTTTCTGGAGCTATAAAAGTTCCATTGTATGACCAACCATCCCAATCAGCTGCGAAATCATTCCATTCTCCCATTGAAACACCAATAATATCTTCACTAGTAACTCCAAGGAATGCATATGGAATAAATACTTCCATTTTTTGAGATTCAAATGTAAATACCAATGTTGATGCATCTTCATTACCACCAGAATTCCAATTTACAATACCAATAGTGCCATCACTTCTTAGCATAATTAAATAATCCGTTTCATCTCTTGTAGTTCCTGATAGTCCTGTATCTAAAAATAATTCAATTACTTCTTTATTTGTTCCATCAAATACAAATTCTTCTTCTGTTGTGAATATGAATCTGAACCCTTCAGCTTCTCTTGTAATAAAACCTGAAATTGAATCAAATGCTTCATGTGTTGCTTTTGTTGCAAATAATCCTGTTTCACCAGATATTACTTCAACAACTACATCATTATTATCTGCTACATATAATAAGTTATCTAAACCAACTCTTACATAGGCTTGTGGGTTTTCTGGAGCTATAAAAGTTTCATTGTATGACCAACCATCCCAATCACTTGCGAAATCTGACCATTCTCCTAAACTAATTCCGAATACATCAGTAGCCGTTATTCCTAAGAATGCATAAGGAATGAATACTTCCATTTCTCGTGCTGTACAAGTAAATACAATTGTTGCTGTATCTTCGTTACCGCCTGAATTCCAATTCACTATTTGAACTGTTCCATCAGCTTTTAGAATAAATAGATAATCTGTTTCATCTCTAGAAGTTCCTGATGCTGCTGTATCTATAAATAATTCAATTTTATCCATATTAGTTCCATCAAATTGAAACTCTTCTAATGTAGTAAAAGTCATTCTAACTCCAGTTTCTTCTCTTAATATAAAACCAGAAATTGAATCGAATGCTTCATGTGTTGTTTTAGTAGCGAACAACCCTGTTTCTCCAGGTACTGGCGGTGCAATTGGTTCATTACTAGTTGCTTCATATAATTGATTATCTGCAGCAACTCTTACATAGGCTTGAGGGTTCTCTGGAGCTACAAAAGTTCCATTAAATACCCAGCCATCCCAATCACTTGCAAAATCATTCCATTCTCCCATTGAGATACCAAAGATTTCATTGGCATCTATTCCTAAGAATGCATAAGGAATAAATAATTCCATCTCTTGAGATGATTGTGTAAATACAAGTGTTGATGCGTCTTCATTTCCACCAGAATTCCAGTTAACGATTCCTAAAGTTCCATCACTTCTTAACATAAACAAGTAATCTGTTTCATCTCTTGAAGTTTCTGATGTTTTTGTATCTATAAAGAATTCAATTACTTCTTTTGAAGTTCCATCATATGCGAACTCTTCTGAAGTTGTAAATGTAATGCGAATACCGTCTGCCTCTCTTACAACTAATCCTTCAATAGGATCAAAAGCTTCATGACTGTCTTTACCTGAGAATACTCCAGTAAGTCCAGGTGCTTTTGTAATAACAATCTCATGATCTATATCATAGTCACTAGCACTAATTATATATTCTATATTTTCATAATCTGTATAAGATACTGTAATTGTATAATTGTCTTGAACTACATCTACAAATGAGTAAACACCCAATTCATTTGTAGTTGTTGTATAATCAGTTCCGTTAATAGCTAAAGTAGCTCCACAAACTAAACCTTCATAACTTGTTACAGTACCATTAATTGTTCCAACAGTCGTAGATGAAATCATTGTGATATCTTCAACAATTGCTTCACCGTTCAAGTCTTCAACTGTTAATGTAATAGTAACTGTAACAAAACCTTCTTTTTCAAATGTTACTGTTAACTCAGCATCGGTTGGTATATCAGAAATACTATATCCACCATCTGTTGAAGTAGTAACTATTTCTTCTCCAACTACTGTTACAGTAACAGAATCTTCACTAATCGTACCAGTTAAACTATTAAGATATGCTACTAAAGTTACATCCACTGTAGCTAATCCATTCGTAAATGCTGAAGGTAACAGTGTTTCTGTTTGAGAAACATATCCAGTTAAACTAAAGTCAAGTTCATAACTGCTAGCTTCTGTTATGATAATAGAGTAATCACCAGAAGCATCACTTAATATAAAGTTATCTCCAACAGATATTTTTATATTTTCTAAGCCTGCATTACCGCTTATAGTAACTACTGAAACATTACTATCAGCTTTATATAATGTATTATCAATTCCTACCCTTACATATTGTGAAGGTATTTCAGGAGCGATAAATCCATTATATCCCCATCCATCCCAATCATTTACTACACCGGACCAACATCCAAAACTTACTCCGAAGATTTCACTTGGTGTGATATCTAAGAATGAATAAGGTATGAATGCATCTATTATAGCTCCATCTCCATCTGGAGTTACTGTAGCTATAATTCCTGAAGTTGCTGTATCTAAAACAGTT
Organism: Mycoplasmatota bacterium; assembly: GCA_016342455.1. Lineage (GTDB taxonomy): Bacteria > Bacillota_I > Bacilli_A > Izemoplasmatales > Hujiaoplasmataceae > 4572-104. The sequence goes on from JAEIOE010000022.1 coordinate 12,325, forward strand.
TCTGTTCCCCACTGTAATATAGATATTGAACCGTCTCCAGAGAAATTAACACGATAATCTGTTGCATCTCTTGTTGTTCCAGACTCTTTTGTATCAATAAACATTTCAATTGCTTCTGAAGCTTCAAATGCTGTATCAGTAATGAAATTGATATGAATTCCATCAATTCCTCTAACTATTTCAGTTGTAAAACCATTGATTCCTTTTGAACCTGCAAAATAGAATGATTCAAATGGTCTTATAAACATTTCAACTTGACCTAAGTCTGTTATTCCATCAACTACTATTTCATTCGTTTGAATGACAACTTCTTCTGTTCTATATCCATCTTTTTCTAATAAAAGAGTTATCGTACTTGTTACAGGAATATCAGATATACTAACAAGTCCTGATGCATTCGATGTTGCTTCTATAGTTGTTCCACTAACTTTAACAGTAACACCATTCACCAAAGGATTAAGTACATTAATAACTGTTAAAGATAAATCTGTATATTGTACAGTTGAAGCATTAATTAAACTTATATTATGTTTTATAGCAGAAAGATCTTCTGTTTCTTGTCTAGTCATTGAAACTGTATAAGCTATATAACCATCTTTCGAAGCCACTATTGTAAATCCGGTATTACGATCTACATCAGTAAAGCTATAAGCTCCTAAAGCATCAGATACAGTAGTTTTGTCAGTTCCTTCAATACTTACAGTTACTCCTGCTAAAGGACTATCTGAATTATCAGAAACTATACCGCTTAAAGTAATATTTTCAAGAGGTAAAGCATCACGATTATAATAACTACCATCAAGTAAAACTATATATTTTGATGGTATTTGAGGATCAGAAAATTGTGAATTATAAGCAAAACCATACCAACCATAATCTTCAGCTGATACATTACCACTAGTCTCTTTATCAACGTGACCTAATGAAAAACCAAAAGTGTCAGTTTTTTCTAAACCAATTTGCTCATAAGGCAACATTAACTCAACTGTATATGATGTATCAGTATCTGATTCATCATTTATAGTTCCGTTTAAAACTACAGCATAATCAATCATACCATTCCATGTTCCCCAAGAACCGCCTGAACCACTTAAGATTCTTGCTTTTCCGTGAGCTCCAATATTAATTTGGAAATCACCATCTTGAGGATTAGGAGAAGCATCATTATCTGTGTCTATATAAAATTCTACACTGTCACTTCTTGTAACATCATCACCATTGTTATAACCTAAAGTCATAATATTAGTATCTAGTACTTCGAAATAGACAAATAAAGCTTCATCTCCTAAGTACATTTTGACAGTTACGTTCCCATTATTACCATACACTAATTCGTTTGTTGCATTATCCCACTCATCGTCATCATCTATACCATCTACATCTAATTCAGGTATTGTAATATTACTATCGAAATCAAACTGACTTGAATTATTTGTTTTTTCAACTTCAGTCGTTGTTAATTCAACAGTATCATTGCATCCTATTAAAACGATAGAGAGTAATAATGCCAAAAATATTGTGAGTATCTTCTTATTCATCTAGAATACCTCCTAATGTATCTCTAAATATTACTTTACTTAATTCACAAGAATATGTACCTATTTGTCCTGTGTTTTTTATGTATTGATCAAAACATTCAAAAATCTTTTTATGATTGATAAAAACTAAAATTTTGTTTCTATCAATCCTAACTTCTAAATTACAGTTTTGACTATCTAATTTAAAAGGTATATCATATATTCTTTTAATTCCAAAGTTAACCTTATCAACTACCAGTAAATCTTTATAAAAACCAACAAAGTATCCATCAAAAGGATATCTTGCTTGATGGACAAAATCACTAAATGTTGACACATTAACAAGCAATCCAAATCTAGAAAATAAAGCTCTTTCTTTTATTTCAAAAGTTGTTTTAAAACTATTACAATATTCTTCTATTGGATAAATATTGTAAGTTTCTTTAAGTAAATCATCTTTAACAATAACTTTGGTTTGATTACTAGCTATTTGTTCAAATTCCAAGTACTTAAACGAAGCATGACCACTTAATACCTCTATATGATATAAATAATCTCCATCTAAAACTACTTCACCTAATATTTCTTTATTATATTCATAAGGACTAATAGAACTTTCTAATGTAACAATAGAATCTCCTATCTTTAAGGTAATTGGCTCAAGAACTTTAATAAAGGCTGTGCTTAAAAATTCACCAGTTCCTGTAATAGAAAAGTTTAGAATATCACCTTTCTTCATTACTCTTTCTTCCTTTAAATCTTCACTAAATACTAAGTTAGGTACTGTTTGTATTCCATTTACATTTCGGTAAATATAATTGTTGTAAGCTATATAACTTAATCCATCAAGAACAGATCGATTAAAGCCTAGTTTTCCTTTTGTTTGTATATCTAAACATAACTTTAAATCATCATTTATAAATACTTCAAGTTTTTCAGTTTGTCTAAGTTCAAACTTATTAATACAATCTCTCGCTAAGTTAATATCTATGTCTAATATTAATTTAGTTTCTAAATTGCTAATTTTAAATATTCCATATCCTTCATTGTGATTCTTTAATTCATAATAATAATCTTTTGAATAGGCAAATATTAAACTGACTTCTGTACCTTTAAAATTAAACTCTGTTACATAGTTTAGTTCTGTAGTTTCTTTCGTTAAGTAGATATCTTCATTACTAACAAAGTTTTCACTATGATTACTAGCATTCGACTCAAATATAGGTCTTCTAGGATAGTCTTGATAAGTATCCCTTACATTTTGTTTCATTAAACTGCCTTGAAAATCTAACCTATCAACACAGTAATCTCTAATTGAATAATCATCGATCTCTGTCAATTTGTGATACACATTATAATATGTATCTAAATCCGGACCTTTAATCATAGCTGAATGACCTAAGGCTTTATATGTATTGTTTAACTTATTTATTAAAGAGTTATTTATTCCCTTAATATAAGGGCCTAAAAGTTCTTTAGAACTAGAATAATCTACTCTATAAGTATCTGCGAATAAATTATTTCCACAATAAGTCATAAAATAATTATTCCTTCTTTTAATAATGAAAGACCCTTCAGTCCAGCCATGCATTTCAGCATCTAAATCAACTCTATTAATAAGTTTAAAATCTTCTGTTACTTCATGAATCGTTATTCCAAAATGGTTCGCTCTTGATAAATACAATCTATCATATTCTTTATAAAAAGAACCATCTATCATATTCCCTAAATTATCAGTAACTCTTTTAAAAGGTCCCAAGGGATGTTTCGCTGTAAAAATATAGTGTCCATTTCCCCCTGGAGAAGTTACTAAATAAAACTTATCCTTAAAGAAGATAACTTCAGGAGCATATGCATTTAGTGTGATTGGATCTTCAGTTACTAGTAATTGATACTCCCAATTAACTAAATCCTTAGATTTAAAACATCTAATACCGATTTCATTCGCTTCTGTAGATACATATAAATAGTATTCACCATCATACTTAAATACAAAAGGATCTCCTACATTAACTCTTTTACTATCATTATTTAGTTCAATAGGATTCTTGTACTTGTTCATCCTTTAACTCCTGACAATGCCATAGATTTAATAAAATATTTTTGAAATGCAATAAATATTATAATCATCGGTATAGAAGCTATAACTGAACCAGTCATAATTAATGGATAGTTCGTACCTGATGAATATGTTGAATTTAGACTTGCAAGTAAAGGTTGCAATGTCTGTTTAAGTTGTTCTGTTAAATATATTGATGGTGCAAAGTAATCATTCCATATTCCTACAAACCAGAATATTATTTGAGCAGCCAAAGCCGGAAGACATAGTGGCAACATTATTCTTCTATAAATACCAAAATATGAACAACCATCAATTTTAGCACTCTCAATTAGATCATTAGGTATGCCTTTCATGTATTGAATTAAGAAAAACATCATCGTGATATTACCAAAGAACCCTGGCAATATTAAAGGCCATAATGTATTCGTCATCCCTAGTGATTCAAAAGCTCTATATTGCGGTAACAATAAAGCAGCATAAGGTACCATTAAAGAACTCAATAAAACCAATAAAAGCACGTTTTTATGAGGCAATCTAAGTTTAGCAAAACTAAAAGCTGCTATACTTGAAGTAAAAGTACCAATAACAATAACTGAAACTTCTACTATTAAAGTATTAAATATAGCTCTTCCAACAGGAATCAATTGCCATATTTCTTTATATGTATTTAATTGAAACTCCTTTGGAAATAGAGTTGGAATTAACTCAAAAGTCTCTGGTCTTGATTTAAAACTAGTTCCCACCATCCATAGATATGGAAAAAGCATTGTAAAAGCGCCTAAAACAACAACGCCTAATGCAACATAGAACCAAACACTTCTCTTCTTCATATTCTTCATCATTGTTCAAACACCCACTTTCTAGAGCGTCTAAACTGAATAATTGTTAAAATCATAATTGATACAGCTAGAATAATTGAAGCTGCTGAAGCTATACCATATCTATTTTGGTCTATACCTTTTGACCAAATATAATAAACTATCGTTCTAGCTGCCGGATTTCCTTCCGCAAAAATCTGTGAATCTACGAAAGACTGTAAAGTACCTATCATACTAGTTATCAAAACATAAAATGTTACTGGACTTAATATAGGAACAGTAATCATTCTAAATTTTTGATTAGAACTAGCCCCATCAATATCTGCCGCTTCATAAAGTGATTTAGGAACATTTTGTAATCCTGCTAAATAAAGAATCATGGTCATACCAACAGAACTCCAAATCGCCTTAATAATAATAGCGAACTTAATTGGCCAATCTCCATTACCTAGCCATTGAGTACTTAAACCTAATGCATAGTTAAGAATTCCTGATTCTCCATTAAAGATATATCTCCAAACTATATTTATAGCTACAGCACTACTTACTGCTGGTAAATAGTACATAACTCTAAATGTTTTATTACCTTTGAATCCCATATTAATAAAGACAGCTAATAATAATCCAAATAACATTGAGAAAGGAATACTAAGCATAAAGAAAAATGTATTAAATATCGCTTGTAAGAAATATTGATCCTTAAACAATTTAATATAGTTTTGTAATCCTATAAATTTCCAATCAATCCTTATTGGATTGTAATTTGTTAAACTAAAATATCCAGAGAAAATTAAAGAAAGTAATGTGAATACTAGGAAACCTATCAATGGCATTAGAATAAAAATTACTGCCCATTTGGTTTCCTTTTTATGTAGTTTACTCTTCATTACTCAATATATGAATAACTTTCATCTAGTGCTGCTTGTAATGTTTCTGCATATCTAGCACAGAATTCAGCAGCCGTTTCATTTCCTAAATAAACATCTTCTAATTCAGCCTGTAAATCATCATACCAAATTGAATCGTATGTATAATACTGTGGTCTTGCTTTACCAGCTACTAAATCTGTTCCTTCAACTATACTCACAAAAATTTCTCTATTATAAGGTAAGTATTGGTTTTCTCCTTCCAAACCTACACCATTTACGTAATCATTCTTAGCCATATCTATTACATTTGGAATAGATTGACCTAATTCATAACTCATTCTTTGACTAGTTTCGCTTACACTTAAGAACTTAGCTAATTTATAAGCAGCTTCTGCTTTCTTTGTTTCTGCTGATATAGCAAATCCCATTGAACCAACCCAAGTAGTACTTTCAGCTCCATCTGCTGGACCATAAGGTACAGGAATCACTTCATATTCAAAACTTAAGTTTTCCCAGAATCCTACTGAATCCCAAGGACCCATAAATGAGAATACTGCTCCTCCTGTGGAAAATCTTTGATAACCATTCATTGATATTTGTTCATCTGGCGATGGCATTACATAGTTTTCCAAATATAAATCAGCAATAAACTGTAATGCATCACTAAAGTTTATATCACTTATACCTTCAGTTTTAATATCAGCGGCAAAGAAATCAGCATTATTAGAATATATAGCTGATAAAAGTTCATAATGTGTAATACCAAATATTTGTTGGCCTGATTTTGTATATTTTATTGTTTCCAATAAACTAACAAAACTATCCCAAGTCATTGGTGTATCTTGGCTTGGATAGTCTAAACCTAATCCAAGTTCTGTGTTTATTTTATCAAATAAAGTCTTGTTATATACTAAAGTAAAAGGTCCTAGATCTTTAGGAAGAGCATAAAGTTCTCCTTCACCTAATACTTGTTCATCTCTATCATACATATATCTATTAATAGCTTCTGGCCATATAGAATCAAGAGTTTCTTCTTCAGCGTAATCAGATAGACTTAATAATCTACCAGAATCTGCCCATAACATAAATTCAGTATCAGGTAAATAAAATACATCAGGTAGATTATTCACTCTGTTTTGTAATACTCTCATATATGTGTCTGGTGAAGAGCTTGTATAGGATACAATAATATCTGGATTTTGTACCATAAACTCATCAACTAAAGTTTGAAACACTATCGCTTCTTCAGCTGATCCCCAGCCATAGAACTCTATAGAAACAGTTCCATCTTCATTTGTTGCTTCACCTGTAGCAGAATTTCCTTCTCCATTACAAGCACCTAAAAATATAACTAATAAAATCATAATACAAGTTAAAGTTTTTTTCATATACAACACTCCGTTTCTTTATTATAAATATACATAATTTCATCTGAAAATAATATGATATATTTAATTATTTAACTATCTTTTTTTATTGTTATTAATTATTCTCTATATTTTAAAAAGTAATATAATTTTCATATTTCTTTTATAAAACGCTTACATATGGCTATATACTGTGATATAATATTTCTGTTAATAACTATCTTTTTTTACGATACCTTAATTTTTTTGTGTATTGTCAAACAAGACTTTTATATTATAATTGAAACAAGAAAGGTGATTATATGTTATTCAATCTGCATTATATTGGCTTCCAAGCCTTAGAAAAAGCTCCATTTGAAATTACTAGACCCGAAGGAAGTGCAAGATATATTTTCTTTCATTTCACTTCTTCAGTTAAAGTAGAGATAAATGGAGAGATTATCGACGCAGCACCCGGAAGTTGTATTATATATGAACCAAGACATCCCCAAAGGTTTTTCGTTAATAACATAAACTTAAATCATGATTACTTAGATTTTTCATGTTATGACACTCATTTTTTTGAAGATATTAGATTACCATTAAATACTATTATATCACCTTCGCTTAGTAAATTTATTATTTCTTCAATTGAAAAGATTCATCAAGAAACAAACACGAATAGATTAGGCTCTGAGTATATTATCCAAAGCTTAATGGAAACATTATTTGTATCTATTTCCAGAAAAACTCATAATTTCTCTTTTAACTCAGCTGATTACGAAAAAACCCTCCAAAGGAAATTTGAACAAATTCGATTAGACATGTATCATCGACCAAGTGAATTTAAAGTTAAAACTATGGCAAACAAGCTTGATTTTTCAATATCACACTTTAGTTTTTTATATAAAAAATTCTTTTTTATCAAGCCAATCGATGATCTTACAAAAGCTAGAATAGAACACATTAAAAACCAAAATATTAATTTAATAAGCACCTATGAACTAGCAAATTCATTAGGTTTTGATTCAACTGAATATTTTTATAGATGGTTTAAGCAAAACTTTGGTGTCACCCCAAAAGAGTACAAAAAACGGAATTGAAAGGACAAAATATGAAACACACAAAATGTTATATCTCAAACTATCCGCGTCCATTAATGACAAGACCTAATTGGATAAATTTAAATGGAGAATGGGATTTTGTCTTTGATGATAATAATCAAGGACTGAATTCTAAATGGAATGAGTCATTTCCTTTAAATGCTAGTAAAATACTAGTTCCATATTCTTACCATACTGCTAAAAGTAAAATCTTTGATACGACATACCATCCGTATATGTGGTATCGTAAACTATTAGAAATAACAAAAAAAGAAAACGAAACAATACTACTCCACTTTGAAGCTGTGGACTATGCATCTACAATCTATATTAATGGTTTATTCGTAGGAAAACACATTGGTGGATACAATAGATTTTCTTTTGACATATCCGAATTCTTAGTAGAAGGTCAAAATACAATCACAGTTTTTGTACATGATGATTTTTCAAAAGAAAAGCCAAGAGGGAAACAAAGATACAAGAAAGAAAATTTTGAATGTTGGTATATTGAAACTAGTGGTATTTGGAAGACCGCTTGGATTGAACGCGTCAATAATACATATATTACAGACTTGTCCTTTAATTATGGCCTAGAAAATGTTAAATATAATATCAATACAGAGAATATGCTTGATACAGATAAGCTATCATTCAGTATATATAATGATGAAACATGTATTTATTCTATGTTTAGTCTAAACAATAAAGATATTGAATTTCCTATACCACATAATATAGAGAAATGGAGTGAATTCAATCCGAAATTATACGATATTAAAATTTCTATTATTAGAGATTCAATAATATTGGATACTATACAATCCTACATAGGTTTTAGATTTATCACATACAAAGAAAAGATTCTAATAAACGATAAATTGCCATATTTCAAAATGATATTAGACCAAGGCTATTTTAGCGAGAATCATTTAACAGCCACAGAAGATGAAATAAAGAAAGACTTATTATTAACGAAAAAAATGGGATTTAACGGAATTAGAAAACATGAAAAACTAGAATCTCAAGTATATAACTATTACTGTGATATACTTGGCATCTACACTTGGCAAGAAATGCCTAGTTTTTATGAATTTTCGGAACTTTCTAAAAAAAGATATCTTTCAGAATATAAAGAAATGATCCACCAATACATTAACCATCCATCTATTATTGCTTGGGTACCATTTAATGAGTCTTGGGGTATAACTGATATTTATAATGATAAAGATCAACAAGCCTTTACTTTAGAAGTATATAAACTAACAAAAAAACTTGATCCAACAAGACCAGTCGTTACCAATGATGGATGGGAACATACTGTTACTGATATCGTCACTTTCCACAATTACCAAGAATATGGAGAAGGTTTATTATCAACATATGGAGATATCGAAAAGATATTGACGAATGAAACTGTCATGCCTCACCCAGCAAAAAAAGCCTTTGCTAAAGGCTTCCATTATATGAAACAACCTTTAATGATGACTGAATTCGCCGGAATTGCTTTCAACGATTCTAAAGGTTGGGGTTATGGAGAAACAGTTAAAACTAAGAAAGAATTCATCAATAGACTATCCAGTCTTATTAATGCAATTAAAAAAATGGACTACTTCCAAGGTTATTGCATAACTCAACTTACAGATGTCCAACAAGAAATCAATGGATTATTATTTGAAAGTAGAGAAGCTAAAATTAATCTTGAAACAATTAAAGAATTAAACCAAATATAAAGCGCCGAAATCGGCGCTTTTCCTATATATGTTTCCAAATCGGTTTTTTAATTCATTCAATGATTTAATTTATTGATTTTCCAACTATTTGCGTATAAACAATGATTTGATTTTCACTCAAATCAATCAATTCTCTTAATAGTTCACGATCTACAAGTCCAATCATAACTGTATTTAGTCCAGCAGCTGTACAATACAGATATATATTTTGAGATATTGCGCCGCTCTCAGTTGCTGCTAAAAACATCTTCTGATTATCATCAGTTTTTATAATACCTATTTTTTTTGAAAAGTCACCCACGTATATCAATCCAAATGGTGCTGACTTCATCATTTGTTGTGTACCAAGATTATTTCTAACATCTTGGTCGTTAATAAATCGTAGTTTATGTTCGCTCTCTATATAGCGATAAACACCAGAATCTAAGGCTACAAACAAGCTTACAGATTGAACGTTGCAACCTGATGGAATAGTACGTCTATTTTTACTTCTTTTAGTTTTTTTTAATGTTTCACCACATCCTGCCCATAGCAAATTAGAAATAGTTTGAAATGATAGTGTTTCATCAAGCCACTTTCTTTTAGTTCTTCTTTGCTCTAATGCTCTCATAAGTGGAAAATCAAAATTTAATTCAGGATTAGGAAGGGTTATATCTTTCATCAGTATCACGTCCTTATACATATACTATATTATAGCTAAAAACCATTTTCAATACTTTTTTTAAAAATTATTCAAACTGATGTCAAATGCATTATATTACAAAATTTCGTTAAAAATCAAGTAAAAAGCAAATCCTCATAATGTCTTTGATATGCGTTTTATAACATAAATTGTAATTACTTATGATACGGCTCATTGTTGTTAATTCTAAAGAAACATTATACTAGTTTTTTTATTGACTTCAGAATTCTTTGATTCATTCTCTTATTTTACTTCTAATTTTAATATTTCTTCTTGATTTCTTGTATCTTTTACTGTAATAGTTGCTTTCCCTAGTTTTTTAGTTTTCACATAAAAAGACTGAGATCCAGCTACCAAAGACAATTGATTTGGTCCTATTAACTCTAATTCATCTGTTACTTTGATACTTATAACATCATTTGAGAATAATAAATCATTATCAAATTCATCAGTCATACGTACTACTACTCTTGTTGCATCATAAGTATAGCCATGTTCTAATACAGAATGATCTATAGTAGCTTTTAAAATTGCTTCTAAAGTATGACCAATTCTTTTAGTAATAACAACTTCATCATCGATAATACCTTCTATTTTAAATACTGTAGGTACAGCTTGTTGCATTGCAATGTGTTTTTCAGCTAATCGAACTAAGTCTTTAAAATCAACTATTTTTCTTCTTAACAAACTTAAATAACTTAATTTGTTAGATAAAGACATATTAAATCCATCTTTATAAAAAGCATAAAGTAGTTTTGTTATTTTTTTTGCATCTTTTTCAGAGAATTCGCCAGATTGAACGATTAAATCACCAATATAGTCATCAAAGATGATTGGAGCGTTTGGAATATTTGGATAATTCTCCCAATCAGAATAGTAGTCTGAGATGAATTCATCGTTTTTATATACTTTGATGTAATCACAGTTTGTATAAACGATAGTTTCAGGTAGTTTAAATTCTTCATAATCACCTGGAATCATATTACTAGCTACGAATAATACCGCTTCTTTTGCTTTCTGAGCTTTATAAGTATAAGCTGCGTATTTTGGATATCTAAAAGAATCCATAACACCGTGATGACAAATACGGTCATTTGAACCAAAGTTAAAGTGCGTATTATAATCTGCTAAACACCAACCAATAGCTCCAGAATAACGTTTTGACGAGAAAGCTGCGTCTAAGACAGCTGTGTGTCTGAGAGACTGTTCTTTTCTTCTTTCATCAGTATCGCTTTTTTTCGTTGGGAAAACATGTCCATTGTGTTCCGTTACTAAATATGGTTTATAGCCTTTTACTACATTTTTAACAGCTTCTAAGCCAATGTTTTCTCCAGTATGACTAAAATCATTATAAGTATAAACATCCTCTAAGAATTCACCTTTTTTAGTGTTTCTTACACCTGATGTTTGTCTAGTAGGATCCAATTCACGTGCTAATTCATTTGTTTTTGTATAGAAGTCATGGTCATCGAATGACTCATTGATTCTAATTCCCCACGTAACAATCGAAGGATGATTGAAATGACTATTAATCATCACTTCAATATTTTGGTATGTTAATTCTTTAAAATGTTCATCACCAATGTATTGCCAACCTGGTATTTCTTCAAAAACCAACAAGCCAATTTCATCACAGCGGTTTAAAAAGTGATCACTCTGCATATAATGAGATGTTCTCACAATATTACAACCAAAGTCTTTTAAGATATCTGCGTCTAATTCTTGAATTGTCTTAGGCATTGCATAACCAACATAAGGGTAGCTCTGGTGGCGATTTAATCCAATGAGTTTCATTACCTTGTTATTGATTAAAAAGCCTTCAGGAGTGAATTTAACCGTTCTAAAGCCAAACTTTTGACTCATTGTATCTATCACTACCTCATTTTCTAGTAAATCAATCTTTAAGGTATAAAGAACTGGTGTATCTGGATGCCATCTTTTTATATCTCTAACTGCTTGAGAATAATACTGTTCTGTAACGATTGAGTTTGGAATGACATTTTCAGCTATTACCAAATCATCTAGTAAAACAGTGGACTTTATCATGTACTCAGTCTCTTCAGGCTGTTTTATTCTTACAGAAACATTCGCAATCATTTCTGTTTCTTTTAATAGATTTGCTTCATCAGTAGCTACGTGAACTTGTTCTATGTAAACTTTAGGCCTTACTAAAAGACTAACTTCTCTATATATTCCAGAAAAACATAGATAATCAATAAAACGTCCGAATGGTGGTACATTCTTCACTTCATTCGCATCTACGATTACTTGTAATAGATTCTCTCCAAGTAATGCTTTATCTGTAATATCTACTGTGAATGGTGTATAACCACCTTCATGCACAATTAATAACTCTCTATTAAGATATACCTTACAAACATTCATCACTGCTTTAAATTCAATAAAGAGATTATTTTGAAGCGTCTCTTCATCTATTTCAATGGTTTTAGAATAAGTAGCAATGATTTGATACATCTCTTCATCAAAGTAATTAAGCGGTATTTCTTTCATGGTATGAGGTATATTTACTTTTTCTGTATTTTTAATGTTTTTAGAACCAATATATGATTCTTTAAAATCAGGAATAAAATCCCAATAAAAATTTAAACTAATTGCTTTTCTCATTTTTATCCTCCAAAGCTTTGAAATAATATAGTCTTGAGCCAAAATCGCCCATTAATCTTACTGATTCGTTAATACCAGAACCCATAAAGTTTTGTTTGGGAATAAATCCATTATTCACTAATTGATCTCCACCCAAAACTTGATGGTCTTGTTCCATTTCATATAAGTAATTATTTGATAGTATATGAAATAAGATACCATTATGATTTAATTTGATTGGTAAAGCATGTTTTACTAAGTAACCAAACTTAGATAAATTGAAATATGCTTTTCTGTTATCTACTTGATAAGTATAGTTCTTATCTAACATAAACATATCAATCACTTCATGACTACCATTCGGTTGTTCTAGGGTCTTATAAACGCCTAGAATACATTCTTTTTTATCTTTAGAGGTTACTGCTATATACATATTATTTGTTTCAAAAGGATTCTTAATGCGGTGATATTCTCCAAATTGAAGTAGTTTTCTATGTTCTTTATAGAAAGTGATTTGATTCTTTATTACTTTCTTTTCAAAAGTACTAAGACTAGAACTATCAAATTCATAGCCTAATAAGCCAAAAGCAGCTACATCAAATCTTGTTTCTAAAGGAGTTCTTCTAATTACTTGAGCTGATGGACTATCTGAGACATGAGCTCCCATTACTGATTGAGGGTAGCCATAGCTAGTCCCATATTGTATTAACTGACGACAATAGGCATCTGTGTTGTCTGATGTCCAGACTTGAGGCATATAGTAAAGCATTGCCATATCAAACCTGTTTCCTCCACTTGCACAAGATTCAAAGAGAACTGTTGGAAATTTAGTTGTAAGTCTTTCTAAAATGTTATAAAGTCCCAATTGATATAAATGTACTAGTTTTCCTTGGTTTGCACTATCTAAAGAGTTAGAGTAGATATCAGAAAAACTTCTATTCATATCCCATTTAATGTATTTTATATTCGCTGATTCAATTAAATCAGATAATACTTTTACTAAATAATCTTTAACTTCTGCTTTCGTTAAGTCAAGAATTAATTGGTTTCTTCCAAAACTTGGCTTTCGATTATCATGCTTTATCGCCCATTCTGGATGTGCTCTGTATAAATCACTATCCATGTTGACCATTTCAGGTTCTACCCAAATACCAAAGTCCATACCGATTTTATTAATCTTTTCTGCTAATTTATTAATTCCCAAAGGTAATTTTTTCTTATTGACAAACCAGTCACCAAGACCAGCTGTGTCACTGTTTCTCTTACCAAACCACCCATCATCTAAGACAAATAGTTCTATTCCTAATTTCTTAGCTGATTTCGCAAGTTTTAGCAACTTCTTTTGGCTAAAGTCAAACATCGTTGCTTCCCAGTTATTAAAGAGAACCGGACGTTCTTTTTTCGCCCAGTCCGGTTTTATGATATGGTTGTTTATTAGTTCGTGATAATTCTTTGATAGTTGATTTAATCCTGTATTTGAAAAAGACATCACCACTTCAGGAGTCACAAATTGTTCTGATTGTTTAAGTTCCCAATAGAAATCAAAAGAGTTAATTCCCATTTGTACTCTTAGTATGTCAAATGGACTTCTTTCAATTACGACTTCAAAATTACCAGAATATACTAAAGCAAAACCAAAGCATTTACCATATTTCTCATTCGCTTCGTTTTCTGAGATAACAACAAAAGGATTATGATCAGCTGATGATACTCCTTTTTTTGAATCAATCTTCGTAATTCCTTGAATGACTTTGCGCTTATTAATCATTCTTTCTCTTATCCAAGCACCCTCAAAAGTTGTTAATTGGTAATCATCACTAAAACTATCAAAGTTCATACTTAATGCTTTTTCTAATATGATAGGTTCACTTGATTCGTTTCTGATCACAGCTCTTCTTGTGATAACGTCAACTGTTGGAAAGACAGAATAATGTAAGTCAACTTCTATATTTAATAAATCGTCTCTTAAAGTAATAACTAAAGTTTCCACTTCTGTTTTGTTCGCCTTTGTTTCAGGCATTTCGTCAAAGATTGGTTTTGAAATAACCTCATGTTTCAAATAAAGGAAATCACTAGTTCGAGAGCCATCCTTTAAACGCAGATGCAACATAGGCTCTCTAAAATCTCCTTTTCCATATGTAGGCATTTCTAAGAAAGCAAGATTAAGATTGAATGTCTTATCCTCTTCTTGATAGATTACCTGGCTTCCTACTTCAATATTATGTTTAGGTTTTAAATCATTAATTTCATTGTTGATATCCAATATCTCACCATAATAAACTTGCCCTAAATGCTTACTAGGCAATACTTTTATAACGTATGAAGTATTTTCAGTTTGTAAATGAAACAATAACTTTTCTTTATCAATATATATCATTTTTCTTGTTGTTCTCCTTTTTGGTCAATTCTAAATAATAAATATGATTTGAAATAAGGTCTAATCACAAAGAATGTAAATACAAATATATAGACAAACTGTAATAAAACAGCCAATACGATTAACCAATTCGGTGTATGAATGTAACCTACTATTACTGTTTCAAAAAGAATGCCAGATAAATAGGCGGGTGAAATGATTAGCGCATATTGGAAGAATTCTGGAATTAAGCCTTGTTGGTAAAAAATAGGCATAACAGAGAATATTACGATATATCCTATATATGATATCGACATTAAATTACTTGATTTAGAAGTAATTGCTAAAACGAAGCCAATAATAATATGAATCGTAGCTGATAATAGGTAGATTAGTATAAATAAGAATATATTATAATTCATATGTAATACGGTAAACATCACAATAATATATAGAATTAGTGGTATTAACAACATTAATAAAGCACTACAAAGTTTCGCAAAAATGATTTCTATACTAGAACATTCACATACTGCTAACGGAAATAAAGATTCTTCTTCTGTTTCAATATACACAGAAATCGATAAGATTACTACTGGCAAAATAAACACTGTGATATAAACAAGTATTAATGGGTTGATTTGTGGGAAAAATGCCATTGACACAGAAAATAAAATTGATAAGACTAACACTGTTTGTAATACACTATATCGCAAGTAATTTTTAAAATCACTCTTAACTATTTGAATAAAATGATTCATCGTACTCACCCCTTACATTCTTCAATATCTTTACATTCTAGTGAATAATCACTTGAGATATTTTTGATTTTTTTGTTTTTTAAATAAAATAATAGTTGTTCATCATCTTTATGAAGTATTTTTGTTTTCAATAAATCATCTTCGTAGTAATTGACTAAGAAGTTATCTGTTTCTTTCATTAAGCTACTGGTTTTTATTTCTCTTAATACATCGTTATTAGATACATAAGTATAAAAATTATCGATGTATTGCGGATATATTGTTTTATCAATCACTACTATTTTACTAATTTTCGCTGTTTTAGGCAATATAAGATTGAAAAGAATTTCTAATTCCTCCGGTAAGTAATTGCTAATCAGTTGATCTAAGACGATATATTCCTTTGCAATAAAGGAATTATAGACTAGTAATAAAGCGATTTGTTGAGAATATTCTAATGCGTGATAGCTAGTTTTAGCGAACTTTAAAGATTTAAGACTAATAAAAAAAGATAGATCTCTTAAACTCTTTTTCATTCCAGCATCAATAATATTCTCTAAAGTAATTTGTTTAATCTTTAGTTTATTCCGAATAGCAGCTAAAGTATTTTGTTTGTTAATTAGCTGACCTGATAATCTAAAGGTATCATTTTCAGCTAAATATACTTCAAGTTTGTCTGTAACTATATAGTTAAGATTACCATGTAATCCACTTAATTCTGTTTTTTTGGGTTGTTGCTCTAAGTTAATGCTTCCGTTACTATCAAATAGAAACTTCTTAATATCTATAAGTTCAGTATCTAGATGATTAAAGCCTTTGAAATGTTGATATAGCAGTGAATTCAAACTATTCATAAATATATCTATATAAGGATAGTTTCGCTGTTTTAGAATGTCTAGTAATCTATTCTTGATTCTTCTCTCAGAAGATTCAATACAATTCAATTCAATTTCTTCTTTTAAATATTTTGACTCATTATTTATCATTTTTAAGAGATTGTAGTATCTGTTATCTAAATCCCATATATTTTTTATGTTTTGAAACAATAAATCTACCACATCTTCTGGTTTAGATATATTTTGTAATGTAATGTTTTCAGTATTTAGACTAACTACTCCTAAGGTATATACATAATCAATTAAGGCATAATAGATTTCTTCCTTTGTTTTGAAACGATAATAAAAACTACCTTTATTGTAGTCGGAGTTTTTGATTATTATATTAGTGGATGCTAAATCGTAAGGCTTTGAAGAAAACTCATTTAAAGTCGCTTCAAATAGCGCTTCATTCTTTTTTAGCAAGTAAGTTTTATCTGATGTAAGCATAATAATCCCGCCTTTTATACTTCTTAGTATATACTAGGTGGTTTAATATGTCAAGTTCGTTTGAAAAAAAAGGCGATAAGTCGCCCTTACTTCTTTTTGAGTTTTTCTTTCATGAAATCCTCAAAGACTTCTAAGTCATCACTACGTTCAAAGCCTTTAAATGATACAATATAGGTTTTCTTATCTTTTGACTGTAATATAAAGAAATCTTTTCCTTTTTTAAATCTAAGAATACTTTCATATTCTACTGTATACTCTTTAATATTAAAGACTTTCATATTCTCTTCCATAAACTCATAAGACTGTAACACAGGTTGAGATACTAATGGAGATCTTCTTAATATACGTTTCGTCGTTACTTTTTGCATTAAGAAAGTCATCAATAGATAGAATGCTAAGATTCCTAATAAGATAAGTGCGTACTTCCATTGTTGAATTGCTAGCATATATACAATAAATACTAGAGATATAGCTGACATAATTAAAAAGTTTTTCTTCAAATAAGATGATAAGTAGTATTTGTTATACTCTAGGATAAGATCTTTATCGTAAAGTGTTTTATTTTTAATATTCATAACATATTCCTCCTAAAAATTATATTTCTTAAAT
Source organism: Mycoplasmatota bacterium (assembly GCA_016342455.1). Classification (GTDB taxonomy): domain Bacteria; phylum Bacillota_I; class Bacilli_A; order Izemoplasmatales; family Hujiaoplasmataceae; genus 4572-104. The sequence continues at coordinate 30,086 of JAEIOE010000022.1, forward strand.
AGTAATGGATATAATCCAATCGCTACAAATAACATGGTTGCGTATCTAATATAATCAAGTAATAAGCCGAGAATCGCTTTAAAATTTTCACCAGCTAATAAAGCATCAGTATCTACAATAAGACCAAATATAAAGCTTAAAGCGTATCTCACAGCCATTATTACAGCAATCCCTATCACAAAACGTAAGATATTGTTTTTCACTGACTTATTATGACTGAAGTTTACTTTTTTCTTTTCATAAGCGATTGCTAGTATGAAACCTGTAATCGTCCCAAACATCTTAGTAACAGATTCTGTATCAAAGAAAAATTGAGAAGCATCTAATACAGAAGAACTTGTATTTCTACTAGCATAGATGATCCATATTGCAATTAAACTAACATTTACTAAAATAAGTAATATTGTATATAGCTTTTTATAGTCTTTTGTTTTATCTAAGTATTTTGATAAGACAAAACTTAAAAGAATACCTAGGGCAGCTCCTGCTAAAACATCTGTTAAATAGTGAACTCCGATATACATTCTACTAATAGCCACTAATACAGTAATAATGATAGCTACTGTTAATAACCACTTCTTCTTTAAGAAACAATAGATACTAAAGAATAAAGTAGATGCCGTTTGTGTATGACCACTTGGGAATGAGTAACTACCGCTTGTAGTTGGTCTTAGGTTTTCAATACTAGAATCAACTACATATGGTCTATTTCTCATGATTAAGAGTTTAAATAGAGAATTAATACCTACTGAGATGAATACGATAATCCCTATCTTTTCACCGATAGCTTTATCGTAACACCAATAAATAAATCCTAGTACACATATTAAGACTACTTCTTCACCTAGCATCGTGCTAGCTTCAAAGAAGAAATCTAAAAGGGTTGATCTTAAACTTTGCAGCCAATGGATAATTTCTAATTCAAAATTCATTTTATATCACTCCAAATAATAGAATTCCCAATACTCCAGCTATAGCAACTAAGTATACAGGGTGTGCTTTTTTCCATAATCTTGATAGTACAAATATTACTGTAAATATAATAAGTGATTTTATTTCTATGTTAAAATTACCAAATTGGAAGTTTTCAACTTCAAATACGTATTTTAATATAAACATAATTCCAACAGAAAGGATAATTCCAGGAACTACAGGCCTTACACCTTTTAAAAATCCTCTTACATAGATATTAGTTGAGAACTTAGAAAAAGCTTTCGCAATCATGAGGATTATAACAAAAGATGGTACCATTACTCCCAAAGTAGCCGCTATCGCTCCGATAATGCCAGCTTGTTCATAACCGATAAAGGTTGCGATGTTTACAGCGAATGGTCCAGGTGTTGATTCTGCGATTGCAATCCAGTCGATTAAAATGTCCGTATTTTCTACCCAGGCATTATTAAATACTTCTTGAGTAATAAGTGGAATCATGGCGTATCCACCTCCAAAGGTGAATAAGCCGATTTTTAAGAAGGTAATGAATAATTTAAACAAAAGACTAAGCATCTTCATCCACCCCCTTGTTTTTAACAATCAAAGCGTGGATGATTCCTACGATTCCGCCTATTAATATAACAAGAACGATAGGAATGATATCAAAACTAACTACTATTAATCCAAATAATAATAAAATATAGCTAAGCCAGTCTTTATCTGTTTTTCGATAGATTCTAATACCAGCATTAAGAATTAGTACAGAGACTGCGATTCTTATCCCTAAGAAAGCATATTCTACCCAGACATTCTCTTTAAACTGCATTAAGAAAGCTGAAATCAATATAATGATAATTAAAGATGGTAACACAACTCCTAAAGTCGCTGCGATACTGCCTTTAACGCCATATTTCTTATAACCGATATAAGTAGCTGAATTAATTGCAATAGGTCCAGGTGTGGACTCAGCTATTGCAATAATATCAATAAATTCTTCTTCACCTAACCATTTAAATTTGTCTACCGCATAAAAATGAATGAGAGGAATCATTGCGTAGCCACCACCAAAGGTGAATAAGCCTATTTTAAAGAAAGTAATAAATAGTAATAACATAAAAACTCCTAGCTAGTTTTAAACTTATTCATTTGCTCTTGTATTTTTTCGAAAACCAAATTTGATATTCCAATAGAATCCAAATCTTTATATTCTTCATATTTAATTAAAGGTAAGATATGCATATATACTTTAGTAGGAAATATTCGTAATTTCTTTGATAAAGCATGCATATTATAGATACAAACTGGTGAAATAGCTGCTTTCGCTTTTTCTGCTACTCTAAAAGCTCCAGGTTTAAAGGCAATTAAGTCATTTGAATAGGTTCTTTTCCCTTCAGGGAACACTCCCATAGGTTGGCCTTCCTTAACTTGTTTAATCGCCAATAATATTGTTTTTAAAGCAGATTTATCCGCATAGGGAGAAATTGGTATACAACCTATTCCCCTAAGCAAGTTCTTAAGAACAGGAAACTTAAATAAAGGCTCTTTTGAGATAAACGCCAAAGGTTGTTTATATTCCATTAATATATAAATTGGGTCAGTATATTCAATGTGATTTGCATAAACTACAAAATTATTGTCTTTTGGTAAATTTTCTTTACCTGTCGTTATTAATTTAGCGCGATAGAAAAATTTAAATATATATCTTGAATATGCTTTTAGAAACATATGTTTAAAGGCTGATTTGTGGTCTGTTTTTTCTGTTGCATAAATAACAATAACAAAAGGTAAAAATAAAACGATAAAGAAAATAATAAAACTAAGAATAAAGGCAAGCAAAATCGTAAGAATTCCTAAGAAATTTAAAGGGATTCCATTAGTTACAGAATATATTATAGTTAGTGCAATGGCTAGAATGATATTAAGAATACCTAACATATTATTTCCTTTCGTATATCGCGAATACTAAATCTTCTCTTACTTGTTCGCTTATTAAAACAAAGTTATCTAAGTTAAAATTAAGATATACATTACCCTCATGCTCTTTTAAAATGTGTGTGATATATAATCTATTTGCATATGGTAAAGCCAATTCATAAATAGTTTTACCACCTATTACAAAGATTTCTTCTTTATGGTCTTCTTTTAGAAAAGCAAATAAATCATCAATAACTAAAACATCAGGATAAGAAAACGGTTCTAAAGAAGCAACGATATGTTTTCTATTTGGCAATGGATGACCTAGTCTATCTGTAATAGAATGAAAAGTCATAAGACCCATTAAAACAGTTTTATTCAAAGTTGTTTTTTTAAAGTATTTTAAGTCTTCAGCGTAATGCCAAGGAAGATCATTATCCCGACCAATTAAATGGTTAGGGTCAGTTGCGAAGATTAGTGATATCATTATACGGCCACCTTTCCTTTAATTCCTGGATGTGGACGATACCCTTCTAACTTGAAGTCTTCATAGACAAAGTCATTGATATCATCGCGGTGAGTAATCACCATACTAGGAAGTTCTCTCGGTTCTCTTGATAATTGAAGATTCACTTGTTCTAAATGATTTGAATAGATATGTGCATCACCAACAGTATGAACAAACTCATAAGCAACTAATCCCGTTACCTCAGCTACCATCATCAATAATATAGCGTAAGATGCAATATTAAAAGGAACGCCTAAGAATGCATCCGCAGATCTTTGATATAGTTGTAACGATAATTTCCCATCATTCACATAAAACTGAAATAATAGATGACATGGAGGCAAAGCCATGTCTTTCAGTCTTGGAGGATTCCAAGCAGAAACGATTAATCTGCGGCTGTTTGGATTTGTTTTGATTTGTTCTATAATATTAGCCAATTGATCATAACCTTCAAAATCACGCCATTGTTTACCATATACAGGTCCTAAATCACCATGTTTTTTACAAAAAGTATCATCGGTTCTGACTAATTCTACATACTCAGCCATCGTTTCACCATTAAAATCACTGGATTCAGTGAACTTTTTATAAGGCCACTCATTCCAAATCCTAACATTATTATCAGCTAAATATCTCAGTGATGTATCCCCTTTTATGAACCATAATAGTTCATGAATAATTGACTTTAAATGGACTTTCTTCGTTGTAAGAAGTGGAAATCCATCTTGGAGATTAAATCGCATTTGATAGCCGAATGTTGAGATAATACCTGTGTTAGTTCGGTCAGGTTTTTCCAGACCCTTTTCTAAAATATGTTCTAAAAATTCTAAATACTGTTTCATCAAATCACCTAATAAAAATTATAACACTATTTTAAAATTATAAAAAGACTTTATTAAATATCACAATAAAAAAAATCTGCCTATTTCCTCACCCAAGTTTGACACTTTGAATATAATAAAATCAACTAAACGACCAATAATGGAAGTTTAGTTGATTTTATAAAT
>JAEIOE010000108.1 GCA_016342455.1 Mycoplasmatota bacterium
AAAGAGATGATATTCCACTTATAAAGCGGATATTGTCTCTTTTACTCTTTTATAACTATAAAACTCAGGTTATAGCAAATAAACCTATAAACTTCTATTGGTTTTAAGAAAAAGCCCATAGTTTTGACCGTGAGTTAATTTTCTTAATACTACACTTTCACTATTTAATACTTAGTTTTCCTTGTCTTCATATTGGTCTTCTAATCCACAAACGTTACATATACGTAGGTATGTGGACTGCTACCTTACTCATCATCTCTTGATAAGTCACTGAAAAATACATAAAATCCGCCAATTTCCACCAGGTGAGATTTGAACCCCTTATAGAAAAAATACCACCTGGAGCAATCTCTAAGTGATATTATTCTAATATAGTGTTAATATTTGACGTTTACGACATATGGAATTTGGAATATAGGGAGAAAACGCCCTTTCTGCATGAAAAAAGGCCAGATACTAGGGCGAATTACTAATTCGCTTATGTATCAAACCAATGCTTTCAATATGTGTTGCATGACCTATTTTGATACAATTACGCACCCCTATCAAAATTTTAGCACCCTTAGTGATTTTTACGCACCCTACCAAAATCTACGCACCCCTAAATTATGGCTTAACTAAGACGTTTTATGTGGCTGTCCTGTTGTAATGGTAATATAAAAGTAGACACCCGAAATCATTGACGCTGGGTGAAGGGTCATTCAAACCATGATTTCTACAGATACGCAATGTATATATAAATCACGATCGAAACAATCAAAACAAAAACAGACCCCAAATATTTCAATACATAATAATTCCGGTTTATCACTAATTTGGCTGTTTTTGCAATGTAGTATATCGGGATAAGAATCGCCAAAGGAAGCAGTGGCAAGATGAAATATAGGCCACTCATGGTGTGTATTCCCATCACATATGTCAGTGAACAATAGTACAATGCTATTAACATCGGGAAATTCATTTTCTGCAGAATGGATTTGTTTTCAATTTTTCTATCGAAAATATCGATCAATACAACCAACACCAACATCAAAACCGGAATATAGATTAGGGCGATGCTGATATAGTTGATGCGAAATGGATTCGTCTGATAATCGATGTAAAATAGTGGAAGTATAATAAGCATCAGTAATGCCATTATTATATATGGGCCATACTTGAAAAACGTCTTCATATTCTCACTCCTCTAGCAACTTGAAACAACTACGGTAAATTCTTGCGTCCTTACTCTATTTGCAGCGTCTACAATGCCAACTTTGACTTTGTATAATCCCGGTGTTGAATACAAGACATAATCATAGACTTCTATTTTAATGATCGCTCCATAGACTGAGCTATACTCGTTAGAAATCTGATTTGTCCAATTTACGTTACTAAAAGCACCTGCAGTTATTGTCTTTGTTGAAATATAGTCAAAGTAAATGTCCCATCTAGCAGCATTATTTTGAATTTCGTCTGGAATTTCTAAGCCTCCAAAATCCGTGATTGTACCAATAACATATAAGTTTGTCAATTGATTGCCATAAAGATTCTTGCCGGCATAATTCAAAAGAAGATAATGCATTGCTGAATCCTTATCCCACACAAATTGTATCATATTTTCACTACATTTTCAAAACATTTAAATTAGAATATTTTTCGCAAAATAAAAGACGTAACAGATATGCTCGATATTGGGAGCATTCCGTAACGTCTTATATATTATGCTTCTTAATTATGTTAAGGGTGTTAGTTACTTAGAAGTTAGGATGGTACATATCCCCATATTACAGGTGAGTTGTAAGTGTTCCAATAAATGGACCAAGTAACCGGTTATTTTTAGATGCTTGAAATTGATGTCTTTTCACCAAAATTCTTGAAAATCGACCAAAATATGGCATATAATGAGTATTTTGGCTAAATTTAAGCACAAAAAAAGGCCTGATTAGTGTATCAGACCTATTCTAGTTAGATGTCTTGTCAATACTAAGTTTATCATGTTTTTCACTAAAAAAATAGCGTGTTTTACTCTGGAGTTATACCAAGTTTACTTTTTGTGCACTAGAAGCTTACAGCTTTAAGCACA
>JAEIOE010000023.1 GCA_016342455.1 Mycoplasmatota bacterium
GGTATTACTTTATAGTCTATTTGTCTTATGTGCGTCTTAGCACTACAATTCGAACTGTAAAACTGAGGTTATAACATGTTTAGACTAAAATGCAAATGTATTTACCTTGAATTATTGAAAAAGAAAAAGGCTCTCTAAGCTAATAGAAAACCTTTTAATTTATTATTTTTTAAGATAATTCTAAAGGGTAACAATGGCAATGAATTCGATGTGTAAATACCTAAGTTTGGAAAAGCATCATAAGCATATCTCAGTTCTTTAAACCCTTCGATATTTTTTATGATTATTTGATCCCCAACAATTGTAATATCAGTTATTTTAACTAATTCATCTAAAGTATTTAAACCATACATGCCATAATCATCAGTGTTTTCTAAGTGTAAAGAATTATCATTTAGTTCTGTATCAATTACAATGGTATTCGAATTGATAAATTTATGTAATTTATATCTTGGTGAATGTGAATTTTTACTAGAATGATAGATAAATTCATCTAAAATCATAAAAACTCTTTTTGCAACAACTGTTTTATTTACTGGATGAATGTTTGCTTCTTCTCCATAATCAATTGCAGTTACTAAGTAATTTGATTGAGAAAAATCTATCATGGATGCTTGGCTGTCTCTAAGTTTAGCTACTTCTAATCCAGAAGTATCTGAATATAGGTGGCCAGCTATTTGAATATTAACAAAAGGCAAGTCATCTTTAAAAGCAGATCTCCAACTAGCAATTAATTCTTTAATGGCTATCTTATATTCATCTGCTCTTGAAACATCATTTTCACCTTGGTAATAGATAATTGCTTTTAATGCAAATGGAATCACCTCAGAAAGCATCACTTCATAACAACCCGATGGTCTATTTTGATTCTTTGGACCCATCGGTAAGTAAGGACATGGATACACTTCATAAGCTTTTTTGTAAACCTCTTCCGATGAATATCCCTCTGCTCTAAATTTGTCTAGTAATCCCCAGAAATTCATTTGAATTGGTACTTGCTTTTTATAGTAATCATCAAAAGCTTCCAAAGTCTTAAATTCTGTTTCCCAGTTTAAATAGTTATCATAATACTTCTTTAAAACTGGTTGATTTAAAATCACATTTTTTTCTAACCAAGAATATATTGTTGTATCTCCCATATTACAAGAGATTAACCCAACTGGCAGATCGTGTTTTAAGACAATATCTCTTCCCATCATGTAAGCAATCGCTGAAAATTGTTCAATGTTTGCTTTTTTAGCAACTTTCCAGCTAGGGTTATTGCTATAGAGCCAGTTGAATTCCTTTTCTGCGCCTTTATAAGGTAATTTAGGTACTTCATACAGTCTTAAGTTATCAAGGTCCTGATAATCGACATTTATCACATCTTTACAAACATATTGCATATTAGATTGACCACTACACAAGAAAACATCTCCAGCTAGACAATCCTTTAGTACTACTGTTTGATTAATTGATTTCAAGGTTACATCAAAAGCATTTTTAATAATAGGCAAAGCCTCTAATTCAAAACAGAATGTTTCTCCTTTTGTTCTAAAACTATAATACTTATTCAACAACTTGATTTCAATTAAAACCTTGTCTTTACACTCTCCATAGATATAGAGTGTCTTTCCATGTTGAAAAACCATAGAATTTGTAAAGATATCTGCTAATATAAAATCTGTTTTCATAATTCCTCCTGTAAGAATGTAAGCACCAGTTATCTGGTGCCTACACTTTATTTATTATATTTCAGGATTTATTTCTAAATCTATTTATTTGACAACGATATTATCGAATGTTAATGTACCTGAATTTCCAGATGCTACATTAATCATAACTGAGATTCCTGTAAGGTCAGCTGGTAAGTCTGATACTTTTATCCAAAGATAAGTTCCTTCGTCAGTAGCATCAATATCTCCATAAAGAGTATCGATTGAAGCATAACCACCTGCAGTATAGGTAAAGCCTTGGAATAATCTGTTTCCAGTCAATTCTGTAGATGTTTTAAAGTAGAATCCTACATATTCAGCATTTAACCCTTCAAGGTATGTTTTTGTAATATTTATTTTAGCTCCTGTAGCTCCAGCACCGAAAGGTATTGAAACTGAATTTCCTTCAACAGGATCAGTAACTAAAGTACCATTAGAAGCTAACCAACCACTTCCAGATACTCTGAATCCATTAAGCATAGACCAGTTAGCTTTAAAGTCAGCGTCATCAGTAAATGCTTCAAAGTCTTCTACGATAGATACTATTGATATTGCTAACTCATAAGTGTTTGAAACCGCACCGAAACTATCAGTTGCTACGATTTCTAGTGTATAAGAACCCATTGCTGGAGTTGTTAAATCAAGACCGTTTAATGTGATCATTGTTTCTAATGCAGCAATTGCTCCATCTTCAGTATCTGCTATATCAATCATTCCTAATAGAGTAGGCAAAACAGTGTTTAAATCTATTCCTGCTTCAAAAGTCATTCCAGAAAGAATTGTTTTATTAGCGTCAGAGATGGTAACAACTGGAGCCGCATTAATAGGATTTACTTCAGCAAGCATTTTAGATGTTAAAAGAATGTTGTCAAAGTATAATTGTCCAACAACTGTAGAACCACAGTTTACAACTAGTGAAATAATTACTGTGTCAGCTGAAAGGGCAGATACAGGGATATATACATATGTTCCTGCTGCTAATTTAGTGAAATCACCGATTATTGAACTTGTAATTTCAGCATAACCGCCTGCAGCTGTATATTTGAATGATTGGAATTTAACCATTCCAGTTACATCCGATGCTTGAACCCAAATCGCAATATATTCTACTTGACTAGGAAGTTCAGCTTTTGTAATGCGTATTTTGATACCGTTTGTACCACCAGCTGTGTTTTGTGCTAAGTAAGTATTATCTCCATTGACAGTTAAAGTAGCGTTTGTTTTTATAAATGCTCCACCTGAAATTCTACTACCTTCCATATTATCATCTGTGATAGCTTGATAATCTGCATTGTCAACATATGATTCAAAAGTATTGAATATCACTACGTTTTGATCAACTGATACTAAGTCTAAGATGTTTTTCACAAGTTGTACTTGATAAACTATTAGAGATCCAGTAACAGGAGATGCTGCCCAGTTATTAAATGAAAGACCAAAGTCAGTTATTTCAAGAGCTGTATGCCCTGAAGCTGAAATATCAACATATGCCCAACCAGACTCACCAATTGCTGGTAAAGTGATTGTATAAGCATTTTGGTTTCCAGACCAATATAACCATACTGAAGCAGTCGTTACATTTGTATTATTTGTTAAATAGAAAGCTAAGTATTGACTATCTGCTGTTGCTCCTAAATTAGCTAAAGTTTCATATCTTCTTGCAATAAGCCAACCATTATTTGCTGCTGCTGGTAATTCAAGTATGAATGCATCATTTAGAGCATCTAAATTGAATAAGTCAGATGGTGATGTATTTACACCATTTATTCTTTCAGTCCAAGCAACTTCAAATGCTGCTTCATCTGCATAAGAAAAGTCGTCAACTAATACTGTATCTACTGAATAAGGAACTCCTTCTTCTTGTAAATAGAAATCTTTAATCATTAAAGAGTTTCCAGCATCTGTAGATAAATAACCATACATGAATTGGAATTTAGCATTTCCATTAGGAATTGCTTTATCAACTGTGAACGTAAATTCATAAGTTACAAATTCAGTTGATACATTAATTGTTTTTAATCCACCATCAAAGTTATCAATCCAAGGATCTACCCATAAAGTCGAACCTATTCTTAAATGAATTTCAGTAGCTGTTGCAGCTTTTAGAGTGAATACTACTTTATAAGTTTCTCCATTTTCTAAATCAGCTTGGTCAATATAATAAACTAATCTTCCTGTATCCCAGTCGTAGGTAGCAGCTACCATATCAGTGATATTTAATTGATCAGTTAAAGCATCATATACTACTGTTGAATGTGCTGTTTCATTTGGTGTGTATAAATCAAATGCATTAACAAATACAGGTCCTAATTCTTGTAGCATGAAGTCTTTAATAGTAATACTGTTTCCTTCATCTGTTGCTAAGTAACCATACATAAATTGGAATTTTGCATTTCCGTTAGGAATTGCTTTATCTACTGTAAATACTAATTCAAATGTTGTGTAATCTGTTCCAACATTAACGGTTTTAAGTCCACCAGTAAAGTTATCAATCCAAGGGTCTACCCATAAAGTGGAACCTATTCTTAATCTTATTTCTGTAGCAACATCAGATTTAGCTGTAAATTGAATTCTGTAAGTTTGTCCTGCTGTAAGCATTGCTTCATCAATATAATAAACTAATCTTCCTGAGTCCCAGTCATAAGTAGCTTCTACCATATTACTAATTACCAAAGCAGCTTCATCTAAATTATAAGAAATAGTTGAATTAGCTACTTCGTCAGGTGAATACATATCTGCAATATTAGAGAATTCAGGTAATTTTTCTTGAACTAAATCAAGACTCTTCACATAAATTGTATTTGTAGCATCTGTTGATAAATATCCGTACATGAATTGGAATTTTGCTGATCCAGCAGGCATATCTTTATCTACTGTGAATATTACACTATAAGTTGCATATTCTGATGAAATTGAAACTGTTCTAAGTCCGCCAGTAAAATTATCAATCCATGGGTCAACATATAATGTAGAACCAACACGGAAATATAAATCTGTAGCGATATCAGCTTTTACAGTAATTTCAAATTTATAAGTCATACCAGCAACTAAATCTGTACCTGCATCTAAGTAATATACCCATTTTGCATGGTCCCAAGAATCAACTGCTGTGTCGATAGCTGTAATAACAGTAGCTTCTGCCACTGCATCATAAATAGCTGTTGAATGTGTTGGACCTTCATCAGGAGTTCCTAATGCAACTCTTGTTGATTCATTCCATTCGATATCTGATACAAAAACAGTAATCGTTTTAACTGCTTCGTTTCCAGCTGCATCTGAAACTGTATAAACAACTTCAAATTCTCCAACTGCAGAAATTACACCTGCAGTTATAAATGCATCTAAACCAGTAATAACTACTGTAGCACTATCTATCACTCCATCAATATTGTCATTAACAGATAAGTTAGCAGTTGCATCATATGCATCTCCTAAAGCTCCATCAAAATCGTTTGCTGTGATGTGTGGTGCTTCTTTATCGTTAATAGTAATATCAACTGTAAATACTGTAATATTTCCTGCAGAGTCATAAACATTAAAAGTTACTGTATAAACACCAGCTACATTCAAGTTTAATCCACCATCTGAAACCATTGAAGGTGTCACAGCAATAATACCATCCACTGCATCATTAGCAGTAACTATTTCATTTAAGTAATAAGGTAATGAAGTGAATTGGTCAAATGAAGTGTTCGCTCCCATGTTTTTCGTAACAACTGGACCTACTGTATCTGCATTAACTGCAGATAAAACAGTAATAGTTAATGTGTAAGTTGTAGTCATATCATGTGAGTCTGTAGCAGAAAATAAAATATCATAAGTACCTGCAACAGCCATGTTTACTGCTGTAGCATCTACTGTAGCTGTTAAAGGTGTTCCTGACATATCTTTAAATGATACGTATTGAGCCCAATCTTTTGCTACATCACCAACAGCGAAAGTTGTTGGTAAGTCTGCTCCAACTTGTTCTTCGTAAGTTGGTGCTTCATAACTTGTTACTACTTTTGAAATATAGAAATCTTTAAATGTAGTTGTTCCATCTTTACCAATACTTGAGTAGTTTATTGCTCCCAAGTTAAGTTCGATGATGAATAATTCTGTTCCATTACTTGAAACTACGCTATCCAATTTGAAATAATAATTGAAGGTTGTATAATCCGTTGTTAAATCTAATAACATATCTGAAACGCCATTAAAGTCGTCAACCCAACCATTTGCTTGGTCAGTTATAAGACCCATTCTGAATCCCATTTGTCTTACAACAGAAGATTTAACAGTAAATGTTAATACATACCATTGATCAGCGTCAAAAGTATTAGAATCTACTTTGAAGTATGCTCCAGAATATGAAGGACCCCAACCTAAATCAGTTACTAATACTTCCATAGTAGCAGCTGTAGCATCAAAACTAACTGCTGCTGCTGGTGAATTCTTTGTATAAAATAGACCATCACCATTATTTTGGAAGGTAGGATCAGATACTACACCTGAATCTACTGCATTACCAACGATAACAGTTCTTGTGAATGTAGATTCATTTCCACCTGCATCACTTACAGAATAGATAACATCATAAGCTCCGACAACAGTTAAGTCTAATAAACCTAAATCTAATGCGATAGCATTTGTAACATTTCCATCGATATCATCTAAAGCGGTAACTTTAAGATCTAAAATAGCATCTAATTCAGCTTGTGTAGAGTTTACTTTGATAGCTACTTCATCAGTAGGTACGTTTAATACTGGAGCTATCATATCTCTCACTTCTGCGAACATTACTGAAATGTCTAAAGCTGAGATTGTTAAACCGTTTGTATCTAGGTTAAATGTAGCATCTACTAATGCTGCATCAATAACATAAATAACTTCAAATGAGTCAGCTGCACCTGTAACATCAAAACTAGCAATGCTACCAGTTGCTCCATCTAAGTCAAGATCAATTGTACCAGCAGTTGCTGCTGTTACATCAACCATAACTTTAACGTAAGTGAAAGCTGCGATTGAATCATTAATCACTCCACCTGAGAATATAGGTGTTGAATAAAAGTCAGCTGCTAAGGTTAAATCACCTATTACATAATCAGTTGCTGCTCCATAAACGAAGTCCCCATAGCTAACTGTAACAGTTCTTGAAGTTGTAGCTTCATTTCCTGCAGCGTCAGTTGCTGAATATGCTAATACATAATCGCCTTCAGTCCAAACGTCTACAGTACCAGTACTTGTAACCGTCACTGTGCCGTCAACCGTATCTGTAGCTGTAACACCTGCTAGAGGATCAAAATCAGCCCCAACATAGATTGTTATATTACCAGCTCCTGCTAGTAATGGTGCTTGCGTGTCTGTAAATTCAACTGTAACTGTTCTATCAACAGTTGTTATATTTCCATCGCTGTCTACAACTGTATAAGTTGCAGTATAAACACCAACAGCCATAGGGTTTACATTACCAGAATAAGTAATACTATCTGTTAATACCCCATCTTCCACATCTGTTGCTGTAACTCCTGCTAACGGAACAAATGTAGAATTCTTCATAATTGTAATGTCATCAGCACCGCTAATTACAGGATTATTATCAGTTGTTGCAACTACTGTCGTTGTTTGAGTAGTTGGTGCAACTGTTGTAGGTGCTGCAGTTGTTCCTGCAGTTGTTCCTGTAGCGGTTGTTGAAGTCTCTGTACACCCTATAAAAGCGAGTCCTACAAAGAATAACATGGTAAATAATAATGCTTTTTTCATACTTCCTCCTTAAAAAAATTTTCTTTTTATAAATATATTTTTTTATTCATCTATATCAACCGCCGGCAATACCGGAACGGTCAACTCCCTCAATAAACCATTTTTGTGCAAAAAGATACACTAGCAGTAATGGTACGATTGAAATTAAAGTCATCGCATATTGAACGCCAATGTTATAAGTGCTGTTTACAGAATCTAAAGTAACATTACCCTGTGAATACATGGAACTATACAATTGAATAAATGAGTTCAAACTCATTGGTAAGGTTGTGAGTTCACTACCAAAATATAGCGTTGCTAGTGATGTTTCATTCCAATACCAAACAAATGAATATAGACCAGATATTAAAAAGGCTGGGGCTGCAAGCGGTATAGATATTGTCAAGAACGTTCTAAAAGTTGATGATCCATCTACTTCTGCAGCTTCTATTAGTTCATCAGGAATTGTCCTAAAGAACTGATAGAAAATTAATATAAAGATTGTTTGTCTTATCCCATTTCCAAGTAAGGCAGGGACCCAAAAAGCTCTCACTGAATTCATCAAGTTTAAATTAATTCCAAAAATCTTTAGATCTCTGTATAAAACCGTTGTTGGAATATAAGTTAAAACGGAAGGAATCAAGAACATTGCAATCATTAAGACTAAAAGAACTTTTTTACCAGGAAACTCAAATCGTCCAAATCCATAACCGATTAAGGCAGATGATGTCACCGTTGCCAAAGTCGGATAGATAGAAACCCTTAAGGAATCTAGTAACGCTTCAAAGAACTTCATATACTCAAAGGCATTCGCGTAATTCTGTAAAGTAATTTCTCTTGGGATCCATGAAATTGAACTATTGATTAAATCTTCAATTGTCATGAAAGACTTCGTTAGCATAATTAACAGAGGATATAAGAATATAAAACTAATGCCAATTAACAAAGTATATAGAATTATCTTGAAAATAAGCCCATTTTCGCCGTTTTTGCCTAATAAAATTTTTCTGACTTTATTCTTTGTACTAGTCATATATTCACTTCCTCCTTAATCATAACGTTTTGATGCTAATCTAATGATTAGTGTATAGAAACCAATCACAATCATTTCAATAAAGAATAGCACCCATGATAGAGCAGCTGAATACGCCCTACCGTAGTTAACCTCATCGGTTAATGTTCCTCCTAATGAACCTGATTCATCAGAAGTTATTGTAATAATTCGAACCAGTGCATTATTTGAAAGATTCGAATAAACAATCGTTGTGTAGATAATATTGATATATATTAAAGGAATCATTGCCGGCAAAGTTATCTTCCAAAACAATTCCCACATCGATGCCCCATCAATCTTCGCTGCTTCATAAATGGATTTATCCATCTTTTGAAGACCTGCTAGGAAGATGAGTATCTGTACTCCTGATAACCAAAGAATTAACACAATCTTACCAAAAGCTCCAATGATAACATCACTTAAAGCAACCGGTAAATACTCAGATAACAAACGACTAATCATTCCATTCGCTATTGCTGGTACAGTCAGTAAAGCGTTTCTTTCAAAATTCGCTAACATATTCCCTGAAAGTAAAATAACCGGGATAAAGAAAATTAATCTAAAAATTGCTCTGCCTTTAATTTTTTGGTTTAACATCATTGCCAATAATAAGGCAAATATTACAACCAGTGGAACCACTGTTGAAATATCTTGAAAACTGCTTAAAATTTGCTTCAAATGGAATGGCTCTTCTGTAAAGATTCGCTTAAACTGAGTAAAATTTTGCCACTCCCCAGTAATCTGCCACCCGACATTGTTAATAAAATAATACTTATCTGATAGGGCCATTCTAATCGACTTGAATAGGATTGGTAAACTGATATAAAGCATTCCAATGAACCAAGGCGATATAAAGGCTAAGGCATATACTGTTTTTTTAATTCTATTTGGTAATTTCTTAAATTTCTTATTTAGGAACGTCAAGCCTGTATATTTAAATATAAACTTGAAACCAGTCCCAATACCCTTTTTAATCTTTAACCAAATACTTTCTATTTGTTTCAATAGGTTTTCTATGATTAGGCTTTTTCTCATGATAAAATCACCCCATAAGAATTCGCCTTAATCACTCCACCACTAACGAATTGATCGATATTTGTATAGTTTACATAAAGCTTAATACCATTATCATAAACTACTTCCGCTACTCCCTCTCTTACATATCTATGATTCAACATTTGCGCGCCTTCCACTCTTTGAAGAGCAGACAAGATATCTTCACTGACATCAACGATGGTTGATTTCCATAAATCAAATTCTGATGTGTAGATATACTCAGAATTCGTATATCTTAGTAAATGTGTTGATTCTTTTGTAATTAAGAAAGACGGTGTAATTCCGTATTCAATCAGTCTTAATTCGAAGATATTATAATCAGAAATATAATTAACATAGCTTGAATACTGATTTACAGAACCACTTAATACTAATTGAATAAAAGGAATCGAATCGCTAATATATGCATACTTGTTTGATTCAATTGGCGAATCGTAGTAAGCATTAATATATTTCCATAAATAGGAATTCGGTTCATAAAGACCCATTGAATATTCTTCTAAAGAGCTAAGTTCAGCCTCTAATATTTCAATAGATTGATTACGATAAACATTTTCTGAATTGTCTCGATAAGTAAATAAATTACTACCCACTGAGTCAAATACAAAGTTATCCATTCCATATTTGCTATAGAAGTCTTCATAGCTTAGCAATGAATCAGCAATCTCATCAGGTGACTTAAAGTAAGTAGTTCTAAATAAAGAAGATCTTACTTCGTTCGTCGCAAAATTAGATAAGGTAATCTTTTTTATCGTATGCGATCCCAAAGCCGAAGAAAAGGCAATTAATGGGTTTGAATAAAATGATATATCCACATCATGAGCTTCTAAGTAGGCTAACATTTCCGAAAAATCTTTCTTCCCACCTAGAATATTCGCTATTTTTGGACTATCTGTTTGATTATCATAGAAGCCACCCCTATTCCAAGCAAAGTATACTAAGTTTAAATCAGTAAGGTTACTACTAGATAATTGCGCTACGATATCAATTACATCAAGATATTGAGTCATCTCAATATAGTTTTTACCGAATAATCCGTTTTTATAATCCATCCCTAATATAAATAGGTTAATGGCAGTCTTTAACTCTTGTTTTTCTAATTCTAATAACTCCCTGAATTTTAAAGCCATTCCCGAATAACTTGCTTCTTCATTTGATAAGAAGTGATATTCAACAGTAAAATCTGTTTGGTAAGGCAACTCATTAATCATTTGGAAACTATCACCCTCATTTGTTGAAGTTTGGATAGAATACCTTTCCCTTACTATAAACTTAGCGAAGGTAGTGTTCATCAGATAGGAGTTATAACCATACGGGTAGGAATGAATCTCAGCGTAAGCATCCCCTTCGGTAATCACCGATAAAAACGCTGCTTGTTTATAACCATGATTCACTCCAAATACTGGCATGGAAGCTGTTAATTCATCTTGTAAGTAATAGGTTGAATCTTTCGTACTATACTTTAATACTCCTTCATCTTGACCATAAATTCTTTTTACATAAGCCGTTGATGAACGATTATCGGTATAACGGATTAATCCTCCTGAACCATCAGGAATGAAAGAGTATCCGTTTATTTCATAATTATTAGATCCAAAATACGGGAAGATATATACTGATTTCAAACGATAACTAATCAATTGCGTATCTGTTGTTCCATCAATATTTAATACTTGTTTTTCAATATCTCCTTCTGTTAAGGTATCTATTGGTAAATTCACTACTAATTTGTCAGCTGCTATTGATACATTTACATCAAAACTAATCGCTAAATCATTAAATTCAATATGAGCGACTACTCCATCTTCTAAACTCTCATAATCATAAGTGGTAGACACATTATATTTCGATCCAGATAAATATGATTTTGAGTCATCAACCAAAATATTATCTAAATTGTAATACTCAATCACAACCCCTGACTCAACAAAGTACTTAGAAGTACCTGAAAGCATCATTTGACGGTATTCTGGATAAACCGAATACCAAAGATAACCAGATGCCTTATCATACACAGCTACATTAAAGTTGCGTTCATAGATATATAGTTCTAAATCATCTGTTTCAGCGACTAACTTAAAGCCACCAATCAATAATTCTCCTAAGTAATCATCTGGAATACTAACCAATTCTTCATTCTCAGGCTGACCAAAGAAGTTTGAATCTGTAGATATCTCATAACTAGTATCAATGGATACTGAAACTTGTTCCGAAATTGCTTTTGCGTTAATTAGGACTGAAGTGATTGCTAGTAAGAATACAACTAAAACAAAACTTAGGATAATCTTCTTCTTATTCACGGAGAATCACTTCCTTTATAATGTCTGTTCCAAAGTTCACAACTTGAGTAACCATTAGGTAAACCATTAACAGAATGATAATGATAATAATCATAAAGATAATGCTCAAGAAGATATTTACTAAGGTTTGAGACACTGAGTAATTGTGAGTATCTTTAATATTGAAGAACACTAAGAATACGCACCAAGCAGTTGCTATAAAAAAGCCTAAATAATAAATAAATGATTCATTCAACGTTAAAACATTAGAAATGATTATTAAAATAGGGTAAATAATAATAATTGGCATTAAAGACCCAATTAAGTTAATAAAGGTAGTCTTAAATGTTCCTTCACCTTCCATCAATGAAGACATTAAGTAATTCGATATGATAAATATCACAATTGGAATCACTATCTTCAAGCCTTCTTTTACAAGGATGGTTTGTTCTATAATTACATTATTAAAGATAAAGCCTGTATAAAGTAAACTTGCGATATGAATCACAAATAATAAGCCTAAGATAAGCCATGCCGATAACATCGAGGCTCGTTTTTCTACTTTAACTCCATAGATTGCATCAAATGGGTTTTTGATAAAGTGGAACATATAGAAGAATTGCCGTATTGGTTTTACTTTTAAGACCTTAGTTTTCGTTGTTCCAACAAATCCTAAGTAGTTATATCTTCTATTTGTTAGTTTTACTAAATTAAACAAAAGAATAAAACCAAATATGAAATAGATAATTGAGGTCATATTCTCTATCAAGAAAATATTCCTAACTTCCCAAAATGCTTCTGAATAATGTTCTTGATCTCTACATATTTCAAAGTTTTCCATTGCTAATTCATAGTCTTGGTCCATCATACGTCCAAGTCCTATTCCTTGATAAGCAACGTCTAACATAGAATTGTATCTTAAAACTTCTTCCCAAACTCCAATGCTTTCAGAGTACATTGCATGATTATATAAATCCAATGCTTCATGTACCTTCTTAGCGAAAAGTGTTTCTCTAAATATTTGAATAGAATTTCTATTCGCATTATCGTCGATAACATAAATATTATTTTTAGAATCTAAAGCTATTGTTGATGCAGAAACTAATAATCCTAATTTGTCATTTCCAACTCCAGGACCACCCCATGTAAACAAGAGGTTTCCTAAGTTGTCATACTCGAATAAGAATCCTGATGATGTCACACAAAATACGTTTTCAACATCTCCAATCCAAGCATCGACAATATTGTTATAAACAAACATATCATCTTCGAAATAATTGATTCCTCCGATGTTAATCTTTTTCAGATTATCTCCTTGACTGTCTTCATTGCTATTTTGAGTAACAGTGTAAAAATAGCCTTTTCCATCCATCGCTACATTGTAAACAGGTGTTGGAATATTTTTTGTTAAATAGACATTGTCATTGTATTGATAAAGAATTCTTTCAATACGATCCCATAGACTTAAATCAACGTAATTGCTTGCAAAATAATCAACGAAGCGATTACTTGAATTAATCATCAGTACACCTGAAGTTGTTCCTTCATTAACAACGTACATCGTATGGTTTTTATCTACTGCAATTTTTATAGGTCTAAATATGAAATTATCCACTTCTAAGATGTGACTGCTTGGTGTAGAAAAAGTATCTACTAAGGTAATTGAAGTTTCAGGATCAATTGCTTCCTTATCAAATTCCCATATGTAAATGGAACCAAGATCTTCATTGGTTTTTCCTAAGCCATAATCAGCGACATAGATAAAGTCATCCACTACATGTATCCCTAGTGGTTTCACTAATAGGTCAGTACCAAATGAAGTAACTACTTCTAAATCAGGGTCTAGTATCACAATTCTTTGATTCCCTGTATCCGCTATGTACATATAATCATCTTCATCGATGAACATATCTTTAGCCGAATCTAAAGTGGTCCCATCTGATAGATAACGTATCATATCTATCGCTTCATAAGCTTCACTAGTTTCTACTAACTCATCTTCTCTATCAAGAGTATAAGTTTTGTAAGCAGATTTCGCTTCTAAAGAAACAGTGAAAGCCATCAGCATTATTAAATTAAGTGTTAGTACTAATAAAAGCAATAATTTCTTAATTTTCATATTATTTTATTCCCGAGTGAGCCATTGTATTCATCACATTTTTCTGTAGTAAGATAAATAATACTATATTTGGAACAAATATTATTAAACTGGCCGCAGCTGACATACCTTGTGCCGCAATCGCAGAGTTACCTAAGGTCAATGTTGAGAAATAATAAGGCAGAGTTTTTAACGCTTCATTATCTACATATAATGATGAAGTTTCAATATTGTTCCAAGAAGCTTGGAATGCAAGTATCGCTACTGTCATTAATGCAGGTTTTACTAAAGGCATTACTATTTTTGTATAAATTTTCCAGTTATTCGCACCGTCAATAACCGCTGATTCATATAGTTCTCTTGGTACTTGATCCATAAACTGTTTTACTAAGAAAACACCTACAGGCATTGCAAGTAACGGAATGATATGACTAAACATATTATTCGTTAATCCGAGTGAACTCATTACAATAAATCTTGGAACTGCGATAGCTACTGGTACAATCATAATCGCTATTTGATTTAAACCAAATAGTGCCTTCTTCCCTTTATATTTTAGGAAAGAGAAAGAATAAGCAGCGAGTGAACCAAGCAATATAGATAAGAATATCGTAACTGTAGTTGACACCACTGAGTTAAATAGATATCTAAGGAAAGGCACTCCTGTTTGTGAAGCCGCAATAAACAGGCTTCTAAAATTCTCGAAAGTAATTCTTGATGCAAATATTCTCGGTGGATATGCATATAGTTCCGATAACGGTTTAAATGCATGTGAGAATATATAAATAAGTGGCAAGACTGTAATAAGAAGCATTGGTAACATTAAAAAGATAAACTTTAGTTGAGAAACATGGAAACAACTAGGATTAATCTTGATTCCTTGGAATCGTTTCATATTTCTTCTTGCTTTTCTAAGGTATTTTCTTTTTACTCTTTCTGTCTTTGTTAACTCTTGGTTTCTAAGTTTTATCATCGTATCTTCTTCTCCCCAAATAATTTAATGGAGAAACTATAGAACACCATAACAATTGAAAGCAAGACAACTGACATAGCGGAAGCATAACCCATTTCATATCGACCGAAACCATAATCGTTCATATGGTCAACAATTAGCCAACCGGCTAATTGAGGTGGTGGAATAGAACCGGATAGTGCAGCTGCCAATCCAGCAGCGTTAAATGTACCAACTACAGCCATAACCGCTCCAAATAACATCTGCGGTTTCATTGATGGGATGGTAATATAGAAAATCTCTTGCCAGCGATTTTTCAATCCATCCACATAGGCTGCTTCATATAAATCTTTATCTACATTTAGAATTCCGGATAACATTGCTAGAAATCCTACTGACATAGAAGACCAAAGGCCTACAAATATCATAATTCCAAATATCATTCTTGTATCTTGGAGCCATTGAACTGGCTCATTGATAATTCCTAGATTCAATAAGAAGTAATTTAAATATCCTCTCGTATCCCCAGAAAACATAACCTTCCAAATAACAGTCATCAACACCCCACTAGTTAAAGAAGGTGAATAGAGAATGATTGCTAAGACAGTACGAAGCTTAGGGGCTACTTGAGCCAATAGCCAAGCCATCATAAAGGCGATAATATAACCGATAGGTCCAATGATTAACGCGTATTTAATCGTTGTTGGTAAGGCATATTGCATAAAGTCTGAATCTTGTGTAAATAAGTTAATGTAATTTTGGAATCCAACAAAAGATGGAAAATTTATTGTATCGTAATAGGTTAGTGATAAAATCACAGATATTAAGATCAATAAGACTACAAAAGTAAAGAATACAAGGAAGTACGGTAGGATAAACAAATAAGAGTCATTGAATTTCTTTTTCTTCATCGTTGTTTTATTAGTCATCGCCATATTCCTCCTTAATCCAAGTTGAAATGTTTTCATCCATTGGAACTATATAAGGAATTCCGTCTGGATTATTTACTGATAAATATCCAAACTCATCATTCTTTCTTGACAACTCTCTAATAATCCTAGGAATAGACTCGTTAATCGCAACTAAGACATTGTCTTGGTCAATTACTACTTTATTCCAAATATTAGATAACTCTCTTTCTACTATGTAACTACCCGGTGTAACAGCAGGTAATCTAGACCACATCGCTTGTTCAGCTATCGTATCTTTAACGCCTTCGTTCCAAACGGATTGTTTCATTGCGTTCATATTCGCTGAGATTAGTAAGTATTTCTCTCCTAAACTCGTTTTAATGTTTTGCATATATTTAATCTGTGTTTCGGTAGAATTCCACCATTTAATTAATGCCCAAGCTTCTTCTGTCATATTTGAATTTGAGAAGAGAATAGAAGTCTTACCATAAGTAGGTGACCATCTCTCCACAGTATCAGAATCAGCATTATAAGTGCCAGGAAGCACAGCGACTCCCCATTGTCCTGATAATTCTGGAGCTGCGTATTGTAATTGTAAATATAAATCAATAGTTGAAATACCAATAGGCATATCTCCTGAACGGAAATGTTCAAAGAAACTAGATACTTGTAATGGTAAATCATAGATAGTAAACAAATCAGTCATGAATTCGACTGCTCTAATCGTGTCTGAATCCATTAAAGTTGAATACACACCATTTTCAGTGTAGATTTCTCCACCAAACTGATAAATAAATGGTGAGGTAAATCCAAATCCTTTATAAGAAGTATCTCCACCTAATGGATGATAAAAATTCATTTGGTGAGACTGTAAGATTGGTAACATATCAATCACATCATCCCAAGTATCTGGAACTTCTAAGTCAAGATATTCCATAATATCCTTACGGTAGAACAGTAAAAATACGCTTTGTGTTTCAGGTATTGCATACACCCCATCTTCAAAGATTACAGGAGTAAAATTGTTTGCGTAATAATTCGTAGCTACTTCATCGAAACCTTCCAATTTAGACATATCCTCCAACATACCTCTTAATGCATAGGCATATGGAACCCAACTGTCTATTGATAAAACAACATCTGGATTATCGTTCGTTGCGTTCGATAACACCACTTTTTGGGTATTGTTCATAATCGAACACTTCACCGAAACTCCAGTATCGGCCGAAAAGCCTTGGTCAATCATCGATTGAATAATATCTAAGTATAGGTTTGATTGTCCAACCCATACTTCTAAGGTATCTTCATCGACATCATTATCGTTGTATCTTGTATCAAAGAAAGAATAAAAGAAACTTCTAATTCCATCCCATACTTTTCTAAAGAATGATCCATTTGGATCTGGTAATTCAACGTTATTTGATAAATAGATACAATCTACAGATAAGGGTTCTGAAATTAAATAAGAAACAGCATTACCAATTAATTGATAAGCAGAACCTGAACCTTCTGAGAATTCAGTTAATTTAGAGCCAATCTTATTTGGCGTTCTTGCAATTCTTCTTAATTGCTTCGCCGCTACATTAAGTGTTGTTGCTTCTCCAACGTTGTCAGATCCTGTATCTAAGTCATCAATAATAATATAGATTTCTTCTAAGCGAGTTGCGTAAGCTAAGAGTTGTTCCTCTAAATCTGGAATATACTTTAAGATATTCCAGTCCAATGTATCTGTATTATTTCCACCGGTTATCGTTTGCACTTCTAAACTAATAGCAGAAATAGAATCCATAATTTCATTTAATTCATCAACATAGCTCATATAAGGAGCTACAGTTGATTCTATGGTTAAGGTATGCGTACCGCTCTCTAAGTAAAAGAAGAAAGCTCCTGAATCATTTCCTAATGTTACGTTTGAATATTTTTTTGAGGTAGGGAATAAATATCCTTCTAACTCAGAGAAAGGTATTTCTCCATCAATATAGATATTCTTTGCCGCTGCGATTCCTAAATTCGTATCATGCATCGCTTTGAAAGACATATTGAAGAATCCACTTACTGCTACTTCAAATTCATAAGTAGCTAAGGTTCCACCTCTACTGCTTGAAGATCCATCTAGTTGATTTAAAACTGTATTTTTATAACTATAAGGAGTCATCGCTGATTCTTTATAATAACTAGACTTCACTTCTAAGTCATTCTTATAAACAAAAGACTCTCCTTCAATTTGAATAAATGATGAACTTGTTGTAGAAGTTATGGCTGCATTATCTTGATTTGAATACTCTGAATAATCAATTAAATCAGTTTGTCCTTTAATGTAAGCATCCCCTATATACATAGGTATGCTTAAATTGGTAATAGATATTTCATTGACACCTTCATGTAATAAGAATTTGTAGTTATCACTTACATATGAGTTATAGTCATCAAAATAATACTTCGACCATGCGATAACAGATTCACTTGTTGGTAATAATTCATTACCATAGCGATTATATCTAGCGTCTTCTGGTAATTCTTTTATTTCCCATAAAACCTCTAATTCTAATTCAGCTAGTTCGTTATACTGACTTTCTCCATTCACAGTAATACTAATAGTAGGTATCGTATAAAACTCATCAGGAATCAAGAAATCTATTCCTAACTCATAAAGACCCTCACTGTCAACAATTACATCAAAACTAAGAGTTTCATCTTCATTAAGAGCAACTACTTTCGTTGAATGGTACTGAGAATCCACGAAAAACGTGATATCAGGGTTTGAGCCTTGAAAATCACTAATGCTAATTCTTTCTTCAACTTTCGAAATAAGGTTAAATTCTTCTAACCATTGATTCAATCTACGATAGTAGGTATTATTTCGAAAATCGCTTAAATTAAATGAATCATCTGCTTCTAAAACAGTTGATGTATCCGGTAATGTTTTTGATAGAACTGTAGTTATTCTGAACATAGCTATGATAAAAAAGTTTAGTATGAGTAAAGTAACTAAGAAAAATTTCTTCATGTTTTCCCCCTTCAAGGGGGCCGCCAATCGGCGGCCTATTTATTTAACCGTTTAAATCATCAATTAATACTTGTAATATTTCTTTTGCATTTTCCATTGCTGCTTGTGCTTCTGTTTGTAATGTATCTTTTATCGCTGCGTAAGAAGTATCACCAATTCTTGTATTGTATAGGTATGAATACGCAACTGAATATGCTTCATCAAAACCAACTGATTCTTTGTTGATCCAATATGCACCATTTTTAAGTGATTCGATAAATTCTGGAGAAACAAATCCAGGAGCTGTAATTCCATAAGGGATTTTTTCCCATATTTCATTAACACCTTGACCATTAATTCCGTAATCTACTACTGGATAACCATAGTTATTCGCTGATATAAATACTTGTGTAGAAAAATCTTCGAATAATTGATATCTTGTTAATAAGCCTTCTTGGCTAAAAGACATCCATTTCAGTAATTGATAAGCTGCTTTTGGGTTTTCAGAAGTGGAAGAGATACCTGCGATATCTGTATTACCACCGGTAACACCATTTGGTCCAGGATAAACATCCCATTCAAATAACATTTGGTCGAAATAATCTTTTACAAACCATGATGCATCGGCCCACATAGCTACTTTACCATTATAAGCAGGTTCAAAGCTTGAATCTAAGTACCAATCTTCTAAATCTTCAGGTCCAAGTTCTCCAACTAAGAATCCTTCGTTAATCGCATCAGTCATCATATTCATAGCTGATAAGAAAGCAGGATCATCAAAATGGAAATTCGTACCATCAAAACCTAAAGCTTGCCATTTGTTCGCTGCTTCTAATTCAGCAGGGGTAGTTGCTGCTTCAATTTTTAATACTTTTGCTAATTCTCTTTCATAAAAACTTGTATTGTAAGTACCAATGATATGGTAGTTTTCATTTGTAGTTGCACGAGCAATAGCTTCCATTTGTTGGTAAGTCCAATCATATCCTGGTGCTGCAACACCTGCTGCATCTAAGATATCTAAGTTTACAATCCAAACTCTTGGATAGATAAAGGTAGGAATTGCATATCTTTTTTCGTTATACATACCTAATTCACTAACTGAATCAAATACATATTGAGTATCAGGATCATTGTCATAATATTCCGTCATATCCGCTAAGATATTATAAGGCAAGAAACTTGCGATACGGTTTACTAAGAATGCATCTGGTAATGTTCCAGCTTCTGAAGCTGCGATAAAGTTTGCATCCCATTCTTCTGAAGAAGCACCCATCATTTGAATTTCTACCGTAATATTAGGGTATTTTTCTTCAAAGGCATTAATCATTAAAGATTCAATAGTTACCACATCAGCTGATGTATGTTGCCAAGTTGAATACGTTAAGGTAATTTCTTGTTCTGTCCAATCTTCAATACCATTTGCATCTTCATCCCAGTAAGTTGCTACAAGTGGTGCTGTCGTTTGAGTTCCGTTTTGCGTAGTTGTATCATTCACTCCACTAGTCGTTACAGTAGTTTGACCCTCTGAAGTTGTCTCTTCTCCACAACTTAGAATACTAAAGGCTGAGAATACAAGTACCAAAGCAATTATTATTTTTTTCATATTTTTCCTCTCTCACTTCAAGATAAAAGCGTAATCTTCGCTAATATCTAAATTTTCTATTGTAAATACTCCATTTGTAATTGTAACTGTAGTAACTGATAAGATATCACCTGTTTTGGTGTCAAAAACAGATAGAGTATAAGTTCCATTGTCGAATGGTATCTCCACTGTGATATCTTGTATCACATCAGGAGAACTATTCCAGTAATTCCACATCTTATTGTAAATTAGTCCATAGATTTCATTTTCTAAGAGATAACCGATTATGAAGATATCATCATCACTTGTTGTTACTTGATTATTCTCTTGTAGTAACGTGTAGTTCTTATTGGCAACATCCATGTAAGTAGCGTAGGTGGAAGCCCCTTCCATTTGGAACCATAGATCATATCTATCAATCCAAGTGTCCCACCACCATTGATTCGCAGAACCAGCACTAGAGAGTAAGCCTCCCCACATACCTTGGTGGATTGTTATTCCTTGATAATCTGAACTATAGGTAGAACTACCTGCTTGCCAATCAATACCAACTTCACCAAATAGTACAGGTTTTTGGTATTTATCCCAAAGTTTAGTCATTTCATCATTTAACATTTCATAGTAAATTTCATTAGCGAAACCATAACTATGAAACGTTGCGAAATCTAAAGAGTCTAAATCAAAGCCAGGAGTTCCAAATGTATATTTATAACTTGTGGTTACTAAATGATTATATGGATCGTTCGCATGAATAAACTGTGCCATTTCATCTTTCCAACGAGTTACTACTAAAGATGAATAACCATCTACCCAGTCTGTTTCATTGAACAGTTCCCAGGCAAAGATATTTTCCGAGTAGCCAAATCGAGAAATCAAATACATCAATTCATTCTTATAAGCAGTTTTTGCTTCTTCATTATAGAAGAATTGTATTGGATATTCTAGCATTCCTCCATTAGCTTCGTTATAAGGATTTTCAGCCCATTCAGGATTTGTAATCGCTGAGAACTGACCATGATTAATCAATGTTAGTAATACATAGACATCAAACTCTTTTGCAGTTTCGAATAAGTAATCTAATCTTGCTAAGATGTTTTGTCTTGAATCAAAATCATCATAGGAATATTTATGTAATGAGTAAGACCAGTTTGCTAACCAAATCCTCCCCATGTTTGCATTCACTTCATTAAGTTCTTTGAACCAGTTATAGTAATCATGTGTTGAAAGCGTTGTACTTGGCCATCCAAGATTCACTCCATTTGGAAAATAAGATTCATCACTGGCTGAAAAGATAAAGTTTCTTTTGTTTACTTGATCCACTTCGATAAATCCAGCGCTTCTTTCTGAATTATCAGAAACAGAAAAAGTACCAGTAGTTGTTTGAAGCGTCTCTCCTCTAACAACTATCGCTGCAGAATAATTCCAAAGTCCAGCTTCATCAGGGTTGATTCTTACACGATAATGATTCGGTGTTTCATTATCCATTGTTACATGTTCTTGACCAGCTGTATAAAAGCCTTCATCATCTATTACTTCACCAACTACTCTTATTGCCAAGTACTCTTGAATCCAAAAAGCTGTTTGAGTGACACTGCATCCAGATGGTTTTGTAAACTCTACTACTACTTTTATTTCGTTATAATCATAAGGATTATAATTATCTGCTATTTTTAAATCTTCTATATCTTCAAAAAAATCTATCTCTAGTAAATTGTCTACTGAAATGTGTTCAGTAACAATTGTTGAATCAGAAAATTCAACTGCTATTATTTCTTTGGTTGTAACTGTTTCTTCGGTTGTTTCAATCACAGTTGTTTCCACTGTATTACTTGTTGTGTCATCAGCCATAGTAGTTGTCCTTTCTGTATCATTAGGATTACAAGCAATCATCAATACACTAATAGTTAGTATGAGTATACAGGATACTAACCTTTTGTATTTGATCATTTCCCTATTTCTCCATCACGTCCAACAGACTCATGATTTTCTTTAATATAATCTACAATGTCATCAATTGTAGTATAGGCAAGTGCAACATAAGAATCAGCTGCCCCATAGTATATTGCAATTCTTCCTGTTTTTGGGTCATGAATCGTAGCACAAGGGAAGACAACATTTGATACAAACCCTCGTTCTTCATATTCTTTTTCAGGAGTTAACACATAGTTTCTACAGCGGTACTTCACCTTTGAAGGTTCATCCTTATCTAGAATAGCAGCTCCCATTGAGTAAACATAACCATTACAAGTGTTACAAACACCATGATAGAACATTAACCATCCTTCAGATGTTTCAATAGGTGCAGGTCCTCCACCAATCTTAAGACCTTGCCACCAACCTTCGCCACCACTTTGCATGACATGACGATGTTTTCCCCAGTATACTAAATCTGGACTTTGTGATAAGAAGATATCTCCAAAAGGAGTATGTCCATTATCAGAAGCTCTTGAAAGCATTTGATAATTATTGTTAATCTTTCTTGGGAACATGACCCCATTTCTATTAAAAGGTATAAATGGATTTTCTAATCTAACAAAAGTTTTAAAATCTTTTGTTTTAGCTAAACCAATAGCTGGTCCATGTGCTTCTGTACACCAGATAACGAAGTATTCATCATCTATTTTTACAACACGAGGGTCGTAAGCATAATATGGATTCCATGATTTTCCTGATTCATCAACCATCTCTAGTTGTTTATCTTCAAAATGCCATTGAATACCATCATTAGATCTACCTACTCTTAAATGAGGTAGGGTATAAACTGTTTCGGCTCTAAATACACCGATAAATGTTCCATCTCTCCAGGTAACGACAGCTGAATTAAAAATTCTCGCTATCCCTTTTATTGGATTTCTTTTCACAATTGGATTGTGAACAGAACGCCACATTGGCTCAATGCAGTTAAGAGGTTTATCCTCCCAAGGCATATTCTCTATTTCTTCGCTTATTATTTTATATTTGCTCATAACGTGTTCCTTTCTATCATAACTTAAGCCGTTTTTACGAACTTAATTGCTAAATCAATATTAAAGTTTGGTAAGGTAATTGTGTAATCTCCAGTCATACCAACAATAACCGTTTCTGTATACAGGATTGCTCCTGTAAAAGTGTCATATACTTCATAACTATAAATTCCCGCAGCACAATCAGGTATTTCGATAGTAACTGCTTGTTTTAAGCTAACAGATTGGTTATTTAGTTCATAGTCTTCATCATATACATATAGATAAAGTCTATCTTCTACTAAATATCCCATATAGCTAACATTATTATTAGAAACATCTAATAGATCACTAAAGATATCTTCTGAATAAACAAATTGATAATCACTTCCTGATAAATCCATGTCTTCGGTAAATACTGCTACTCCTTGATACTCAGAATAGAAATCGTATTTATCAATCCAAGATTCCCACCACCAATTCATTCCAGTACCTGCACCGCCTCCAAGGGCTCCGCCCCATAGAGCTTGGTGTAGGGTTACATTGTTTGGGTCGGCTTCTACTTGTTGCTGACCACCCCAACCTTGGTAACCTACTTCGTCATAAAGAACCGGTTTGTTAAAGATGTTGAAACAATAGTTTTGTTTTACTGCTAAGTAATCTGTATGATCATAAATTCCATATCGATGAATCGAGATAAAATCGATATTGTCATCATTATAGACAGTAAAATTACTAGAAAAGAACGATTCATTGATATGTGATGTTGTGATTAAGTGTTTATATGGGTCCGTATTTTTAATAAAAGCTGCCATTTCACTATGCCAAGCAACACCATCAGTTGCATTATAAGTTTCTATCCAATCTACTTCGTTGAATAGTTCGAAACTCATAATCATATCGCTGTAACCATATCTTGCTATGGTATAAATTAATTGATTTTTATATAGAGACTTCATTTCATCATCAGAGAAGAAATCTCCTGAATCACTGATTACGGTTGAATAAGGATTTACTCCATATCTACTGATGTACCAGTTGTTTTCAGTGTTTGGCCACATTG
Source organism: Mycoplasmatota bacterium (assembly GCA_016342455.1). Lineage (GTDB taxonomy): Bacteria > Bacillota_I > Bacilli_A > Izemoplasmatales > Hujiaoplasmataceae > 4572-104. Next base: position 24,336 of record JAEIOE010000023.1, read on the forward strand.
GATTGGTTTCTGCTGAGAACATTCCATGATTTAATAAACATAATTGAATATAGATATCAAATTCATCTGCGTAATCCATCGTCCTGTCCATTGAGTACATTCTTGTTTGTCTGTCATCGTAATCATATAAATCATCCCAGAATATTGAATAACCCCAAGGTGCCATCCAAAGTCTTGCATAATTCATTCCAACTGATTCCATTTGTTCAAACCATGAAAGAAAATCGTAATGCATTCTTTGAGTTGATGTATACCAAGCGACATTTTGTCCTACAGGGATATAAGTAGCTCCTGAATCAAAGACAAAGTGTCGGTTATTTGTTTCGTCTACTTTAACAAATCCTTTGAAGTCATCTGTAGTGCTTTCATTAACGGTAAAGGATTTATTGAAGCTTTGAATAATTTGACCATCTACTTCAACTACAATAGTTGCCTCATAATCTCCTATACTTTCTGGTAAGTATCTTAATCTGTAATGAGCATCTCCAATTTGTTCGAATGAAACTTGAACATCATAGTCTCTGTCAGTATCATTAACCTTACCTTCTGTATTAAATGAAGATATGATGGAAACTGCTTTTGCAGTTTCTTTGTAATCAACATACCAGAATGCAGGCATCTTCATTACAACACCGTCTGGTGTTGTAAATAATCCATAAACATTAATTTGTTCATAGTCATAAACATTTACAACAGCTAAGAATTCTTCTAAATTGCTTTTTGTTAAAGCAAATTCTATTTTCTCACCAACTATATTTTCAGTATTCAAGTTAATACAGTCAATAAATAATGATTTTTCTTGTATTTCGTCTAACACATAAACTTCAAAACTATAAGTATTTCCGTTATAATCGAATTCAACGAATTGAGAACCTGTTTGATCTGAATCATAATTAGAAATCATTTCCGCTGTTATGGGAATCTCTTCTAATACAATTTGACCATCATAACTTATAATCTTCGCTCCAAATAAATTTAAATTCTCTCCTAATTGGTAAATTGTTTTATTAGGAGGAGAAATCTCTACTTGGTCTGTTACAGTCACTAACATTGTTTTGTAAAGTTCTTCGCTATATCTCACTGTAATAGTAGCTTCACCAACACTTAGTCCTTTTACAACACCCAATGCTGAAACAGAAGCCACAGCTGAGTTAGAACTTACAAAAGTGATTGTATCTGTTGCAAGAAGTTCAAAGTTTAAAGTATATTCAATTAAGTATTCTCCATCTACTGCGATTACTCTTGTTTCATCATCTAACACTAAGTCAAAGTCATCAGTAGATAAAGTTGTATTTTGCAAAGTTGTATTAGTACTTACTACTTCAGTGGTTGTAGTTGTTTTATTAAATAAATCACAACTCACAACCGTAAAACTAAGTAATATTACTAAAATAAGTAAGAATATCTTTTTCATAGTTACCTCAATTTATTTTTTCTACTGAATCCTTATATATGATAGTTCCTGGTATCAGGATACGGTCATATACTTTCTTTGGATTATCAATCATTTTATTAATGACCTTAACAGCTGTTGACACCATTTTTTCTATATTATGATCTACTGTTGTTATTTTAGGGTTTGATATATTCGAGAATAAAGAATTATCAAAGCCGACTACTGAACAATCTCTTGGGATTTCTACTCCCATTGATTTTAATTTTTCCATTAATGTAAATGCGACTCTATCGCAATTACATACAAAAGCACTAGGTAATACTTTAGGAACTTCTATATCGATTAGAATCCCATGTTCATTACGGTCTTCAATAATAATAGATTTGTCTAATTCAATTTCTTTTGTAATAAGTGCTTTGTAGTATCCTAGATATCTATCTTGGATACTAGTTGTTGCATTAATAGAACCAACAAAGGCTATTTCTCTATGTCCGTTTTCTATTAAGTATTCCGTTAAACGATACCCTGAATAGAAATTGTCAGCTTGGATTGAATTTACATCAGATTTATTTAAATAAAAATCAAAATATATTAATGGAATAGAGATATTTTCTAATAGTCTTAAGTAAGGGATTGAAAGTTGTCCAAGAACGATGATTCCATCTACTTTTTTCTCGTTGTACACTCGTGGCATGATTCCTGCTTCTTCCGTTTCTTCTTTAATAATTTCCATTATTCCAGAAGTACCGATTGTATCAAGCTTTTTGATGATTTCTCCGCATACAGAGAAATAATAAGCTTCTTGATCTAGTACATATTTTTCGGCAATTAAAATACCAATATTGTATTGTCTATCTGTTTTCAAACTTCTCGCAGCGATATTCATTCGGTAGCCCATGTTTTCGGCTACTTCTTTTACCCTAACTCTCAGTTCTTCAGATACTCCTTCTTTGTCTGATAAAGCTTTTGAAACTGAAACTTTACTTATACCTAGTTTCTCAGCTATTTCAGACATTCCGATTCTTTTCATAATTTACCCCCATTTGATATTAAAAACTATCTATTAATGATTTAATTTCTAAGTCTCCTAGCAATAAATCTTCTTGTGTAATTATCTCAATTGTTTTTGAGTAATTTGGAATTAAGTTAAAATAGTTATCGCTAAAACGAATATCTAAATCTTTAAACGATAGTTCTACGAATTTAGCATATTGATCAGTCGTTAATTCTATTTGGTAACCTGTTTCCGTTTTATTCAATGCAGTAGTTATATTAGGCTTTTTAAAGTGTATGTATTTATCAGGAACAAAAGATACTTCATTCGTGTAAGTTAAGTCTTTATTATCTAAAAACTTGACATATAGCACTTTATCCATTGCTTGTGTTTTTGTCAAAGCAAAGTTTAATTTAATAAATTTAGTGGAACTTTGTTTCAACACTTCAACTGCTAAATGATCCGCTTGTAAGATATTACCTTCTAAGTCTAGAAGTTCCCAAGAAAGCTCTCCAGAAAGATGCTCTAAAGAATCATTTGTAATATAGATATTAGCTTTAGAATCCTCTTCTTCTATAGACACTAAAACTGGTTGATAGAACTTCTTTGAATGGTAATGCAATACTTTCCATCTGTGGAAGTAGTCAATACTTGACCAAGAAGCTACAGGCCAACAATCATTTAATTGCCAGTAAAGAATTCCCATGCATCTTCCTAAGTTTCTTCGCCAGTGTTCGACACCATAGCGAATTCCTTCTGCTTGAATGATTTGTGATACATAGAGTAAGCTTTCAAAGTCTTGTGGGTATTGGAACATCTTCCCAACATAATTTAAAATTTTTGAGTTTGAAGTTTTATTCTTTTGATGTTGTTCCATTACATAAGAAAAAATGTTTAAGTCTTTTTCTTCCGCAAAAGTTTTAATTGTTTTTAAAGTAGGGAATGATTGTAAACCAAACTCACTCATAAATCTTGGATAATGATGACGGTAGTATGTAATAGGTTCATTTGCATGCCACACACCCCAGTAATGCATATCACCATAATCATCAGAATTGGTATCTTTAAACAATTCTTTTGATGATGGTGAAGAACGCCAGTAATCCATATTTGGATAATATTCTTTTACGATGTCAGCTAATACTGTTACATAGTGTTTGATATATAGTTTTTTAGCTTTTTCTTTATGTGGAACATTCCAACATTCAATCGCTGTTTCATTTTCGTTATTTCCACAAATTAAAGCAATTGATGGATGGTTTCTTATTCTAATTATATTGTCAATGATTTCTTGTTTCATTGTTTCTAAGAACACTGGATTATCTACATCATAGGCAGAACAAGCAAACATTAAATCTTGCCAAACTAGTAAGCCTAACTCATCACATAAGTCATAGAAGTAATCCGGTGGATAGATTCCACCACCCCAAACTCTAACCATATTGTGATTCGCAAGTTTTGCGGATACTAATAAGTCTTTGGTTAAGTCATAGTTTGTTCTTGCTAGTAAGTTATCTTCTGGAATATAATTCGCTCCTTTAGAGAAAACATCTATTCCATTAACCCTAAAAAAGAAACTCTCCCCAAATTGATCTGCTTCTTTAATTAGCTTTATCGTTCTTAAACCAATTTTATGTGTTATTTCATCAATGACTTCTCCTTCTTGAAGAAGAGATACTGTCACTTGATAAAGTGGTTGTAAGCCTAAGTTTACTGGATACCATTTTTTTGGATTAGCTATTTTTATAATATTGGAATTTTCTATATGAGAAATCGTTTCATTAACTAATTCGCCTAAATCATCTGTGATAATTACTTTTTTTAGTAAATCTGTAGAAGATGTAGCGAAACGTACTTTTGTTTCAACATTTAACTCAACAAAATCATCGTAATGATTTTGTGTAATGAAGACATTTTCTAAAGAAGCGTCATTTATCGATTCTATAAATATACTTCTCCAAATACCAGCATCTGGTAATTGAGGACCCCAGTCCCAACCAAACATAGAGCTACCTTTTCTAAGGTGAGGATAACCGGCAACCGCATCACTTGCTTGAAATAATTCTATTTTGCAAGCTGCTTTTTCATTTGCAATATATTTTAAACATGATTTGAAAACTATTTTTATCTTGTTTAAACCATTTTTTAACTGTTCTCCTAATTCAAAACGATAGGTTCTATGCATATTGTCTGTAGAAGCAATTAGAAAATCGTTTAAATAGATATCCGCTAAGGTGTCTAAACCGTTACAAACTAAGAAGTTTCTTCTGTTTTGAAAAGAAACTTCAAATTCTCTTTCATAGCTATAATCATAGTTCATATACTCTCTTACGAGATATTCATTATCTTGAAAGAAAGGATCTGGTATTAAGTTTTCCTTTAGTAGGTCGTTATAGACAGAGCCTGGAACTGTTGCCTTTATTGGTTTAGCGATTTTTTCGCTAGATAAAAGCCAAGTTCCTCCTAGATTAAATTTAATAACTTTATTCATTATCTATCATGTCTCTCAGTATCTCTCTACCTGTGATCGTATGGATTAATTCAGCTAAGTCTTCAGCTACATTCATAGAGGTTTGTACATTTGGATGATACCCTACACCGAATGCATTTGAATTGGAACCAGCCGCTTCCATTAAAAACTCAAATACTGCAGTATATCCAATTGTATTGTTTGCATTTGTAATTACTGTTTGTGTGATTGTTCCTAAGGTAGTCGCTTCATTCATTAAACCATAAGCAACTATCAGTTTTGCGTTAGGATACATATTGTTTAGTAAGACTAAGAAATTAACGTAATCAGTAATGAATCTTTCTGACATGGCTGCTTTATCGATAGTAGACATTGATGTGTAGCCAGAAGCATTAAAGTCATTGGTACCTAAATTTATTACGATAACATCTGGAATATAATCAGTAAAATCCCAATCTCCAACTTCGAAAACTCTGTTTGTATCATTTATTGCAATGTTGACAAAGGCGTTCGGAATATTTTGTGTAGCTGAGATATTGCCGTTTGTGTTATAACCTCTAGATACTCCCCATCCGCTAGCTGCGAATATCGATGTATCAGCATCTAATAAATAGGATGTTAAGAATGCATAAGCTCTTAAGCCGTCTGAATTCGTTGTTGTTTTACCATCTGATAGGGTACCTAAGTTACCATAACCAGTTGATGATGACGCTGCGATGTATTGAATTCTAAATGTTTTTGCAGCGGGTGGCGTTGTGAAATAGCCATTCGTTTCTATTTGTACGATTGAAGTATCCGAATCAGACGCTTCACTTCTTTTTAACAGTTTAAGTGTATGAAAGCCATTCTCAAGTCCTGATGCTAAAGTGATTGTTTGGATTCCTTCCGTTAATCTGATAGTAGTTCCGTTATTGGGATTTTCTTCACCATCAATAAAAACGACGACATAAGCTTGTTTGGAATCTAGCAAATAATTGTTTGCTTGTATGGTAACTTGAAGTTCCGTCCCAAAGAAGGTAACTTCAAAGCCAGATGCTGTGAAGAAAAAGTATTTTGCTTGTTCTAACGAGTTGTAGTAGGTTCTACCTAACCATCTTACGTATTCAAGATTATTCATATCGTCCCCCACTAAAATGTTCGTTCGAGATTCATCAACAATGGAAAAATTGGTTAATTCTGACAATTCAGAATCTAAATAACCAGGAGCGGTTGCTTTAAGTTGATAGCTATAGTCTCCCACATCCATCAGTAACGATAAGTCAAAACCACTTGTGATGTTAAATTCTCCAGATAAACCAGTTAGTTCTTCATAGAGGAATATCCTGTACTTTGTAGCATTGTCTACTTCTGTAAAAGTAATAACATTATTTGTAATTTGAATATTTGTAGGCGTAGATAAAACACCCATAGAAGTTGTTTCTAAAACAGTTGTTTGGGTGCTTTGAGTAGTTGTAATACTTTCAGTTGTAAGAGATTCTGCTGTTGTAACCACTTGAGTTGTTGCGTTGTCACAAGCTGTGAACATTCCGAACAAAAAAAAGGCTGTTATTACCAAAATCAGTTTTTTCATTTATGACTCCTATTTAATTCTGTAACTTTATCGGTTACTTAATTATAAAAGGGTTTACATTGTTTGTCAATAAAAGATTGTATTTTTTTTAAATTTTCATAAAAAAAGCGGATTTCTCCGCTTTTTATTTTTCGTTTAGCATTTCATTTAGCAAATCGGTAAAGTTACAAGTCGCTACACAAACAAAAGTATCTGCCGCTCCATAATAGACATATAAAATGTTATCTTTCACAACATTTCCAGTTGGGAATACACAACCATTGTAAACACCTTTTGTTTCAAAGTCCGCTTCCGGAACCATAATTGGCTCTTTTGTTCTTGCAATGATTTTATCAGGGTTATTAAGATCCATCAAGATTGCACCTACTCGGTAAGAATCGTCTTTCTTAGAAACACCATGGGTAATCATAAACCAACCCTTATCGGTTTTAATCGGTGGACAAGATCCGCCTAATTTTTTTGATTCCCACCAATACTCACTTTGCATTAGTAATCTTCTACCTTGCCATTCTAGTAAGTCGTCTGAGTCAGATATCCAAATTGCTGGATTTTTGTTTTCATAACCTTTACCACAGGCAAACATCGGTCTAGAAATTCTATAGTATCTTCCATTGATTTTTTCAGGGAAGATATATACATCTCTATCATCTTCTCTTGAATCAGTCATTCTTCCTAAACGTTTATAAGTTTTAAAGTCTTGCGTAATTGCTAAATAAGTTACAGTATTGTTCCATTTTAAAAATAACGGGCCATCTTTTGGAGGGTTTACCCAAGGTTTAGGTTCGTCTAACCAATATCTACCTGGTGCATATGGTCTTGATGCATAAGTCAAGTAATACCAGTCACCCATTTTAACAAGTCGAGGATCTTCTACTCCTCCGCCATCTTCTCCATCAAATATTGGAGCTAGATTAGGTTCATCTGATTGTCTTACAAAGTGAAAGCCATCTTTTGATGTTGCTAAGCCTAAATAAATGTAGTGTTTTAAATCATCACCAGCTGCACGGTATAGCATTACAAATTCTTTTTTTGCTTCATCATAGATTACAGCGGGATTTAAGACACAGTAATTTTCCCATTGATTTTTTGGGTTTGGTTTTAATATTGGATTAAATTCATATTTTGTTAGTTTCATATAATTTCCTTTCACAACAGTTCTATTTAAATAGTATCATATTTTTTTTAGTCCTAAAATAGTTTTTTTTAACTTTTATATATTCAAATATTTTGAAAATTATAATAATGTATATTTAATAAAAGAATTTTACTTAATATTAATAATATAATTTTATTCCGGTTTTTTCTACTCAAATATAGTTATTAATGAAATTATATATAATAAAATATTTTATTAATTTTATGAAAAAAGCAGAGGACACTCTGCTTTATAATTCTATTTCTATATATAAGCCGTAGTGATCACTGACTCTTTCATCAATAAACAGGATTTCTTCTTTTAAAACTTCAACATGTTTATTTGTCATAATGTAGTCTAATCTTCTTACTTCTTTATGCTCTGTATCATCGCCTCTAAAGGTAGATAAATACACATTATCTTTAGTAGGAATAGATAAGTTTATCCAATTCTTAGACATAATGTGTTTATATTCTTTAGAACTTGGAACGACATTATAGTCACCTGCAAGTATGAATAGATTCTCAACCATTTTTGATTTCGTTGCTAAATCAAATTGATCTTCAAATACTTCAACTTCATCTGTCCAACCAAAATGAGTCGTAGCTAAGGTAATTAATTTTCCTTTAAGACTTAAATTATAACCTAAGACTTTTCTACGTTTCCAGTTTTCATAATCATCTACTTTAGAGATTAATCTAGAAAAAGCCTTGGCTAAAGGATATTTAGAAAGAATAGCTAAGCCTTCATCATATACTCCAAAACTTTTTTTGATTGGTTCGTAGTATAAGAAGTAATGAAGTCCTTTTTCTCTTAAAAGTTCTAATAGTTTAAGACCATAGTTATCCGACTTCACATCTGTTAAATTGTCAGAGTGAGTTTGCGCTACTTCTTGCATGAAAATAATATCAATATCTCTTTTCGCAATTTCATCTGCGATTGTTTTTTGTTTCGTTTCTATGTCTTCTTCTACTAAACAATGTAGGTTTTGACTAAGTAGTTTTAATTTCATTTTTGTACTTCCTCGCTTTTATATGGTTGTTTTATTGCTTTCTTTACTGCTTAAATCGCTTGGGCTAATTCCTTATCTGTTACATTTTCTGGTTTGAACTTCAATTTATCTATATCTAGGTCTGTTAGTTGATGAACCCAACACATTGAAGCAACAAACCTTCCTAAATTAAAACTTAAGTGAAAGCCATCTCTTGTTAGATTATCCAATCCACTGATAGATCTCATATTTTGAATCGCTGTTCCAGAAGGGATAATTTCTATAAATTCTTTTTTTGGCAAAATGATATCTTGTACTGTTTTAACAATTTCATGATACATCTCTTCTTGCTTATTGTTATATAATGCAAATCCACCATGATTCGCACGCTCTTGATAAGCCCAAGTCATATGCCAAATGTATTTTACTGAATTATTGTTACTATTTTCAGTAACATATTTTAGTAATTTGTCTAAATTAGGTTGATAAGTATCTGCTTTGCCACAGGCATAACTCACTTGTTGGAAAGAAATCAAATCCCATTCACTGTCCATTAAGCCGTCCAACAAGCTAGAATGATAGGTTTCAATCCAAGTACCAGATGTATTTTTGTAATAGACATAATCTGATAAATGATTTTCTATTTGAAAAATGTGGTCATCTAAAGAAGCGCCGCCAATATATAGATTACCTAAAATAATTTCTTCAAGACCTAAGTCTTTAGCTATTTCATATATATATTGCATTGCATCTACTGAAAAACTATTTCCTATAGAAAGCACCCTAAGTCTTTTATCTTAACTTTTGCAGTTCAAATATATATAAAGCACGTTTAATGGCCTAAAACGGACAAAAATCGTGCTTTTT
>JAEIOE010000024.1 GCA_016342455.1 Mycoplasmatota bacterium
CCTTTTTGTGTTTTTTGTTTTATGTAGTCAAATGTTTGATTTGATGTTTAATATATGTTCAAAGTGTCAAACTTGGGGTATATCAAGAATACAAATAAAACACCGCGAATCTAATCGTGGTGTTTTTTTGTTTTAAAAATTATTTATTTATCCAATTCTTCTAATTCAGAAATTAACTCTGATTTTTTCATTTTGTAATATCCAGCAACGCCTTTTTCTCTACAAATATCTCTAAGTTCAGCTACGCTTAAACTAGATAAATCTTTTGCATCTTTTTTAACAACTTCATCTTCAAATAATTCTGTATCTAAAGTTTGCTCTTCAATTACTTCTACTTCATCAAGTTGATCTATTTGTAATGGTTCTTCTACAATTTCAACATCTTGAGGTTCAGAACTTGCTTCTGCAAATACGTAATCTTCTACAGCTACAGAACCTTTAAACATCGCTTTTGATCTTATTGCAGTATGATGGTTTTTACCATTTGCAATTACTCTAGCAAAACATTTATCCATTTCTTCTATGTTACCTACAGCTTTATAGTATAAAGCCATTCTGTAATTATAAACTAATCTAGTAGAAATATATCCATCTTCTCTCGAAAAGTTTCTTTCAATTACTTCTCGATATCCTTCTGGATTCGTTTCTAAATTTTTCATCGCTAAAAGAATTTCTTGATAACTACTAGCAAAAGCAAAATACTTCTTATTTATTCTAAGTTTCGCTGTTTCAATTCTTTCTAAGGCAATATCAAAATTTTCCATATCATTTAGTTCATAAGCTGCATAAGCAGTAAAAGCATGAATTAAAATATGATACACTTGATTCACTTTGTTCAGCTTAACCAAGTTTAACGTTTTGATTGCTTCATCATACATTGAATTGTAATAGTAACCCATACCTAAATAGATTCCTAATAATTGTTCTACTTGTTCTGTTGGAGCATTTTCATATTGCTCTTTAGCTAAAGATAATGCATTTTCAACATCTAAGTCATAGTCCACTAGCATATTAAACTTAGTTGAAAATCTTTGAAGTGGTGTAGTTATTTTATATCTGATATAGATATACCCCACCGATACTGCAACAAAAGCCCATATCAAATATTGATTAAACCATATTGATATCGCTACGATTGCCGCTATTGCTGCAATTCCAAATACTATTAATGTCATTCTGTATTGTTTCTTATTCATATTATATATCCTCCCCTATAACGAATTCGCTTTCCGAATACAAGTTAATTTCTAATGTTTCTGCTATATCCACAAAAATATCAATAATACTGTGGAAATTTAATTTACTCACATCTATAATTTTGTGAACTTCACTATCAATATATAAATTGATAGTATCAGGCACCGCTTGCAAAGTGTCCATAATATTTTCTAAGTAATCTGTTAATTCATTGATCTTTTCTTCATTTAGTTTTAATTTGTTTTCTTTGATTTCATACCTGAGATCTTCTAGATATAGAATATATCCAATAACCATATCATACTTCAAAAAAGCATGAAAATCTTTTTTAAATACTTTTTCTAAATAAATCTTACATACATCGACTTGAGAATGAAAATATTCTAATCCTACTTGAAATATTTTTACAATATCATCATTGAATTCTAAACCATTTTCTTCTGATTCGCTACTAAAAAAGTTTAAAACTTCATATAAAGGCATGATTCTTGTATACAATGATGAATCATGATTCTTTAAATGTAAGATAAAATTTTGATTCTCTTTCAACCAAGAATTATATTCTTTCACAATTTTTTCCATAATTTACCTCATGAATATTATACAACATTAAAAAAGAAAAACCACGATAAATATGTGGTTTTTATATGATTTTTTTTTGATTATCCTTTGTTAATAGAACCAAATATTTCCATTTTTTCTTTAACAGAGTCCTTAATAGCTTGACATCCAGGGGCTAATAGTTTTCTTGGATCGAATCCTTTTCCAACTAAATCCTTACCTTCTTCAATATATTTTCTTACTGCTGCTGCAAATACTAATTGACATTCTGTGTTAACATTGATTTTTGAAACACCCATACCAATAGCTTTTTGAATCATTTCAGTAGGAATACCTGTTCCCCCATGTAATACTAATGGAGTATCTCCAGATATTTCATTAACTGCTGATAAAACTTCAAAGTTTAATCCAGCCCAGTTTGCAGGGTATTTACCATGAATATTACCAATACCTGCAGCTAAGAAATCAACTCCAAGATCGTTAATCATTTTACATTCAAGTGGATCAGCAACTTCTCCGCCACCAATTACACCATCTTCTTCTCCACCAATAGCTCCAACTTCGGCTTCTAGTGAAATTCCTAATTTTTTTGTTTTAGCAACTAATTCTTTTGTTAATTTGATATTTTCATCAATTGGATAATGTGAACCATCAAACATAATTGATGAGAATCCAGCTTCGATAGCTTTTAATGATCCTTCATAAGTTCCGTGGTCTAAGTGTAATGCTACAGGAACTGTAATACCTAAAGTCTCAACCATAGCTTTCACCATGTCTGCTACTACTTTGAATCCCGTCATATATTTTGCTGCACCTTCAGATACACCTAAAATAACAGGTGAATTTAATTCTTGTGCTGTTTGTAATACCGCTTTAGTCCATTCTAAATTGTTAATATTGAATTGCCCTACTGCATAACCATTTTGGTACGCTTTATCAAGCATTACTTTTGCGCTAACTAGTGCCATAGTAAATCCTCCTTATTCTTATTCCTCTATAATTATACATTTATCTATATTAAATGTAAAGTTTTTTACTCGCTAATAACCAATATAAAATGCTAGTACTAATAGTGCTATTGTTAACAATAATGTTATTAGTTGTAATTTGTATGTCCACTTGAACCATTTACCGTAGCTAACATTAGCAATACTTAAGCCAATTAGTAAAACTCCATTAGTTGGAAAGATAACATTTGTGTAGCCATCTCCAAAAACAAAAGCTAGAATAGATAGTTCTTTTGATATGCCTATTAGCCCCACTAAAGGAATCAAAATCGGCATTATCAAGAATGCTTTAGCAGAAGCGGAACCAATGAAAAATTGGATAAATAATATCATTAAATAAATTCCTATAACAGCTAGAACTAAAGGTTTATCAATAAAGAATGTTTCTAGATAATATAAAATACTATCCATTATATTACCTTCTGAGATTATGTGTTTAACTGAAGTGGCCAAAATAATTAATAAAGCTGCTGGCAAAACACTTAAAATCCCTTTTAAGAATGTCTTAGAAACAAATTTGATATCCTTACTTACAAGATAACCTGATATAAATCCTCCGATTAAAAATGTAGCTGCCATTAGCGGTATTGTAGGAATCTCAATTCCTGCAAGCAATTGTAATAAACTAGCTCCAACTATAACGACAATTAATATTACAAAAACTGTAGTATAAACCTTAAATATTTGATCTTCGTTGTCCACTTTAATAGTAGTGTCTATTTCAAAATCTTTATTCTTCTTTAAATCTTCTTCATATGTTAATGATTTTTTAGGATCAACTTCTAATTTTTTAGCATACCAAACTAAGAAAGATGATACTAAAAGATACATAATAATAAAGACTCCTAACCTATATAAAACTCCTGAAAGAATATTGATTCCAGCAATTTCAGATGCAATTCCAACTGAAAATGGATTTGTGATTGCACTAGCAAAACCAAAGCCAGCAGCTAAAAGCGTCATTCCTAAAGCCAATAACGTATCATAGCCTAAAGAAAGAGATAATAAAATCATAATTGGAAGTAACGCTACAGATTCTTCAAAAACTCCAAAAAATGCTCCAAACACCATGAAGATTAACACAATTAATCTAATCAGTATGTATTTCCTGTTTTGAAAGCGTAAGATTAGTTTTTTTATGATAACTGTTATTCCATTTGTTTTTTCCATAACCGTAAAGAATCCCCCAAGTACAAAAAGAAAAATACAAATCATAATAACTACAAATCCATCAGAACTTCCAAATATTTCTATTGGTGCAGTGAATAACTTATATATCGCTAATTTCCCTCCACTCAGAAACTCAAAAGATCCTGGAATAACATTTCCTGTAGTATCTCTTAAATAAGCTCCTTGGGGAATTAAATAAGTAAGAATAAAAGCGACAACCATTAAAGATAATAAAATAATTAAAACACTAAAAAAACTCTTCTTACTAATATTAATTAAATTCTTATTTTCATTCATAGAAATTACCTCTTACATAATATGATAACATAAAAAATAATGAATATATATACATCAAAAAGAAAAGAAAAAAAAAGGAATACACGAGGTATTCCTTTATGTTATAAAATTTAGTTTCCTGAAACAGGCATTGATTTAACTTTAATATATGGAGCGGTAATTCCATAATAAGTCATTTTTGATTCACTACCCACTAATACAACATCTTTTAGCATTTGAATAAAGTTACCAGCAACAGTAATTAAAGCAACAGGTGCCCCAATTTTACCATCATTGATTTGATATCCGGCAGCTTGTAATGAGAAATCACCACTAACAGGATTAGCTCCTGCGTGAGCTCCTTGAACATTAGTAATTAATAATCCTTTTTTACATGATTGAATCATTTCTTCTTTTGGCGTTACTCCAGATTCTATTTTCATATTTACTGAAGAAATTCCGCCACCAAATCCGTTACCAGTAGATTCAATACCATCTACTTTAGCAGATACTAAGTTGTGAAGGTAAGTTTTCAATACACCTTTTTCAATTAAATATTTAAATTTTGTAGCTACACCTTCATCATCAAATGAACGGCTACTAGCAGATTTTTTCATGAAAGGGTCGTCTACTACATTGATTAAACTAGATCCTACTGCTGTTCCTAGTTTTCCTTTTAGTAAAGAAATACCTTTTTGAACAGATCTTCCAGAAAATAACCCTTGGAAAGCTGAGAATAATGTAGCTAATGCTAAACCAGTAAATACTATTTCGTAATTTCCTGAGTCCACAGGTTTTGCTCCTAAAGAATTTAGTGCATCTGTAGCAATTTCTTGAACCATTTCATCAATTTTATAGTCTTTAAAATCATTTGTTATTTGAACATCAAATCCAACTCTTTGGTCTTCTCCATCATTAACAATAACTTCAGCCACAATATAACTTGCATTCGCTTTATTAAATAGTTTCAATCCTTTAGAGTTTTCTAATAAAACACTATTTGTTGTTTCTGTATAACTAGTTTCTACATTCTTAACTTTTTCATCAAACGCATGAAATTTTGTATCTAATTCTTTCAATGTTTCAATTTTTTTAGCAACATCTAAGTTTGTTAATTCTTCATTATAAATGTCATCTAATTCTTTATACTCTTTATCGCCTTCATAGATAATCCCATCTTCTAATGAGTCGATTACTTTTGCGCTTGAAATAATGGTATCTACGATTTCATCAATTAGACTATCTTCTAGAACTTCTGTTCTATAAACACCCATTTTACCATTAAAAATACCTTTAACAGTTAAACTTGAGCTATCGGCTATTTCATATTTATCGACGTCGCCTTCAAATATTTGAACACTTAAGTTTGTAGTATTAGAAAAGTATACTTGAATATCTTGAATACCTTTTGCTTTTGCTACCGCAAATAATTTTTTAGTATCAATCATCTTAGGCACCTCTCTTTCCACCAACAGTCACATCTATGACTCTTAGTGTTGGTTGTCCAACATCTGCAGGAATTGATCCAGAAACAGATCCACACATTCCTCTACCACAATCTAAATTATCAGCGACCATATCTATTTTATTTAAGATATTTCCGCCATTACCTACGATTGAAGCTCCTCTAACTGGTTCAGCAATTTTACCGTCTCTAATCATGTAACCTTCCATTACAGCAAAGTTGAAGTCTCCGTTACCAGGATTAACAGATCCGCCGCCAAGTTTTCTAGCAAATAAACCATATTTAGTAGCAGCAATTATTTCTTCGAATTTAGATTTCCCATTGTCAATATATGTATTACTCATTCTTGAAGTTGGGGCGTATTTATAACTTTCTCTTCTCGAAGAACCTGTTGGTTCAGATTTCATTCTTCTACCATTGATTTTATCAATCATATATGATTTCAAAATACCATCTTTAATTAATACTCTTCTTTGTTGAGGATAACCTTCATCATCATAATTAGCTGATCCCCAAGCGTTTTCTATTGTTCCATCATCTATCGCCGTAACTACATCTGAAGCTACTTTTTTTCCCATTTTACCACAGAATACTGAACTGTCCTTAGCTACTGCTGTAGCTTCTAATGGATGTCCACAGGCTTCATGGAAAATAACTCCTCCAAATGCATTGTGAATGACAACTGGCATCACTCCGCTAGGACATTCTTCTGCGTTTAACATAGTAACAGCAATTCTAGCTGCTTCTCTACCTTGTTCTGCAACATCAATATCATTAAAGAAATACTCATAACCTTTTCCAGAACCTGGTCCATTTCCTCCAGTTTGCATAATACCTTCTTTATTCATAGCAACAGCATTAATATAGATTCTTACTCTTGTTCTATTTTCAGTAACGAATCTACCTTCTGAATTAGCAATCAACACATCTTGAGAACTGTCTAATAAATGTATCATTACTTGTGAAATGGCTTCATCATATTCATCTGTAGCTTTGTATGCTTTTTTAATCAAAGCAACTTTTTCTTCTAAAGTAACGTCAGTTGGTTTAATTTCTACCTTGTGTAAGTCACCAACTTCTAATTCCATAAGTGGTGTTCTTTTTGTTAATACCTCATCATTAAATGATTTTGATAAGTCGTCAGCTAATTTTAATAAATCTTCTGGGTTATTATTATTCGTATAACCATAAACAACCTGGAATTTTTTTGCAAGTCTAATTCCAACTCCAAACGATTTATTACTATTCACTTTTTCTAATCTCCCTGAAAGTGATTGTAATGCTGATGAGTTTTTGCTTTCAACAAAAACTTCAGCAAAATCTGCACCGCGTGATAATCCTGCATCTAACAGATTTTCAATCAATTTTTTTTCTAATAACATATGTCTCCTCCTTAAATACTTTGTATAATAAATTTTATCATAATATCAAACAATTTTAAAGTAAAAGAGAGCGACTCCTTTTAAAGTCGCTCATTTTTATGCTATAAATACAATTTTGAGTATTTTTCCATCAAGAATTGCACATAATACTTCGCATTAAATTCTTCGCCAGTAACATCTTCCAAAATTTCTTTTGGAGTTTTACTAGAACCAAATTTATGAATTCTTTCTTTTAGCCACTCATTTACTTTCTCTAATTCATTATTTTTAATGATTTCATCTAAATCTAAATCTTTAATCATTGTGTAATAAATTTGAGCTGAGTATGCTGAACCTAAAGCGTATGTAGGGAAGTAACCTATCATACCACCACTCCAGTGTACGTCCTGTAATACTCCATCACTATCATTTTCTGGTCTAATACCTAAATATTGTTCCATTAAATCGTTCCAAAGTTCTGGTAATTCATCAACAGATACTTCACCAGCCATTATTTTTCTTTCAATATCGTATCTTAGCATGATATGTAATGGATAGGTTAACTCATCGGCTTCTACTCTAATTAATGAAGCTTCTACAAAGTTAACTGCCCTATACATATCGTTCGCTGTTAAACCAACTGATTGCTCAGGAAATAGTTCTTTGAATTTATCAAAGTGAGTTTCCCAAAATGCTTCACTTCTACCAACAGTGTTTTCATAGAATCTAGATTGAGATTCGTGAATACCCATTGAAGTTCCACCATTTAATAATGTATCATCAAATTCCGTTGATATTTGTTGTTCGTATGTTGCGTGACCTAATTCATGAATAGCTGCAAAAATGCTTGAGAATACGTAGTTTTCTAAATATCTTGTCGTGAATCTTACATCTTCAGGGGATGTATTCCAAGTAAATGGATGAACAGATTTTTTCATCAAACCACGATTTCTATTAAATTTCATTACATCTATTAAATAGTCACAAAATTCCTCTTGTTTTTTAGGGTCATATGAATCATTTATAAATTTTTTATAATCATTTTTTGCTACTTTTAAAACTTTTTTAACAAAAGGCACTAAGTCTTTTTTTAATACAGTGAAAAATTCATCATATTCTTTTGTTGACATTCCTTCTTCAAAATCATCTAGTAAAGTATTATAAGGATCTTGATCTGGAGCATAATATAATGCGAATTTCTTCGTAAAATCAATAATTTGCTTAAGATTTTCTTTATATGAATTGTAATCATTATTTTTCTTAGCGTCTTCCCAAACTAGTTGAGACATTTGAATTAATTGCATAAATTCAACATACTCTTCTTCTGGAATGTTGATTATCTTATCTAAACTTTTTTTTGCTTTTTTAACTTCTCTTTGTAAATGGTCATCTAGTTCACTTAGATTATCGTATAACTCGTTGACAACTTCGATAGTTTCTTTAGCTGTTTCAATAGCAAATAATTCTTTAGATAGAATACCCATCATCTCTGATCTTCTTTTAAAAGATTCTCTAGGGGCTTCAGTATTAGAATCCCAACCAACAATTGAAAAAACATAGTTATAAGCTTTTATCTTCTTTAGAATTTCTCTGAACTTTTGTTCTAATTGCATTTCTCTCACCTCTTGTTTATATTATACACCAAAAAGGATACAATTATTCCTTCTTTTTCTTTAGGATAATATCAACATCTCCTGATAAACTTCTTTTATGAGTAACCTCAATAGGTCTACTAGAATCTGTATTAACAATTTTAATATCTCCTGATACAGAACTTAATGTAACTGTTTTTGGATAAAACTCTGTTGCTTTAATATCCCCAGATACTGTCTTAAGTGTAACATTTAAGCATTCTGAGTCCTTAATTCTTAAATCTCCACTTACTGAATTAACAAACATCTCACCCTTTGCTTTAAGATTTTCTATTTGCAAATCTCCACTAATAGTTGAAATTTTTATCTTGTCACAGTTTATAGTTTCAAGAGTTGAATCTCCATTAATAGAGTTGAATCTAAATTCTCCTGTTTTAATGTTCTTTAACTTTAAATCGCCGTTTTTAGTATCTACTAATGTTTTCGCTGATAAAATATCATCAATTTTAGCGTCAGCGTTAATTAACTTCATCTCAAAGTCATTAATTTGTAGATTTTTTGGCAAAGTAACTACAAATCTTCTATTTTTACTAAAGCCAAAATAACTTTTTCTTATTTCTTTCGGTGACTTCAAAATGAATGTATTTTTTTTATATTCTATTTGATATTTATCAATATTTGTTATTCCAAAAAATTCAACAGTAATATTGTTTGAGTCATTTGATTGAACTGAAATATCTTCGTTAATCAATGCAATATTTACGTTGTAGTTTTCATCAATATTGTCAAAAACCATCATTTTTCCGTCTTGTTTCTTATGTTCTTTATCATCATCACTTTCGGATTCTGAAAATCCTGATAATTCTTCAGCTACAGTTTTTGGATCTCCAAATTTTGTATTCAATTCTTCGTCTGATAAACCGTCATTAATTGCTGCTTCAATCATTTCTTCATGGTCAGCTAATATTTCTTCTATTTCTTTTTCGTTAAGATTATTCTTTCTCAACTCTTCCTCTAAATCTTTCAAGTACTTCTTCATTCTTTTTTCCTCCCTTGTTTAATATAACATATACTCCACCTATAAATTGATCCCATTCATCTCTTAAACTAAGGTAATACTCAAACCCTTTTTTTGAGATATGGTAATACTTTCTAGGCGCTCCTGAACTCGATTCTTTTAGATATGTCGTGAAATACCCTTCCTTGGTCAACCTACGCATAATTGGGTAGATTGTATTTTCATTGACATTTAAATGTTCTGATAAAGCTTTAATAATGCTATATCCATACATATCCTCAGGAATAAGCTCTTTTAATACGCATAATTCAATTATGCCTCTTTTGAATTGTGAATTCATATGCCCCTCCTACCACAGCATTATAACACAGTACTGTGTGTTGCACAATACCAAATTAAAAAAAACACGTTTCCGTGTTATTTTTGTTTGTTTATTGTTTCTATATATTTTGAAAATAGCGGATGAGGTTTGTCTGGTCTTGATAAGAATTCCGGATGGAATTGTACCGCAACAAAGAAAGGGTGTTCTTTCACTTCGACAATTTCACACAGGTTTCTTTCTGGATTAATCCCTGAAAAGATCATACCTTTTTCTTCAAATATCTTCTTAAACTTGTTATTAAACTCATAGCGATGACGATGTCTTTCTTGGATTCTATCCTTTGCATAAGCCAATTTAGCTATTGACCCTTCTAATAAATCGCAATTATATAACCCAAGTCTTAATGTGCCGCCCATATCAATACCTTGATATTGGTCTTCCATAAAATCTATTACATTATATATGGTGTCAGTTTCAAACTCAGTTGAGTTTCCATAAGGTAAACCACATACGTTTCTTGCATATTCAATCACAGATAATTGCATACCAAGACAAAGCCCTAAAAACGGGATTTTATTAATTCTTGCGTACTTAATCGCCGCTATTTTCCCTTCAATACCTCGAGGGCCAAACCCACCAGGCACTAGTATTCCATCACAGTCTTTGAATATGTCTTTTGCAGTTTCATCAGTTACCAAACTAGAAGATATCCATTTTATGTTAATATCCACGTCATTTTCATAACCGGCATGTTTTAAGGCTTCACTTACTGATAAGTATGCATCATGCAGATTTACATATTTTCCGACCAAAGCAATCGTAACTGTTTTGTTTATTGCTTTAATTCTTTTAACAAGGTTTTCAAACACTTTAATATCGCTATCCTTGTTTGGTAAATCTAAGTGATTACAGACTAAATCATCAAGATTTTCTTTTTTAAGATTTAACATCACTTCATATAATACCTCTACATCTAAGCATTCAATAACCGCTTCTTTTTGAACATCACAAAAAAGAGCAATTTTTTCTCTTATTGTATTATTAATGTGATAATGCGTTCTTAAAATAACTACATCCGGTATAATACCTAAAGATCTTAATTCTTTAACGCTATGTTGGGTAGGTTTTGTTTTTAGTTCTCCAGTTGTATCTAAATATGGAACTAAGGTGTTGTGAATATACATAGTATTCTTATAACCAAAATCTCGACGCATTTGTCTGATTGATTCTAAGAAAGGTAGAGATTCAATATCTCCGACTGTTCCACCTATTTCGGTTATTAAAACGTCACAGTCAGATTCTTCAGCTATATTTATTAAGCGTGACTTTATTTCATTTGTTATATGTGGAATAACTTGTACAGTAGCTCCTAGATATTCCCCTTTTCTTTCTTTGTTAATAACAGACTGGTATATTTTACCAGTGGTTACAGATGAATTTCTAGATAAATTTTCGTCAATGAATCTTTCATAATGTCCTAAATCTAGATCGGTTTCTCCTCCATCATCGGTTACAAAAACCTCACCATGTTGATATGGAGACATAGTTCCAGGGTCGACGTTTATATATGGATCAAATTTAACCATAAAGACTTTATAGCCTTTATTTTTAAGTAGTCTTCCCAACGATGCAGCAGCTATTCCTTTTCCAAGAGATGAAACAACTCCCCCTGTAACAAAAACAAACTTAGTATTTTTCATATTATGTCCTCCAATAACAAAATAAAAGGCTCTCCAATTTGGAGAACCTTATTTTTGTGGCTCTTTAAGATTATATCAAATATTATATGAATTTGCAATGTGGAAAAAATTAATCTTCGTACATTTCTTCATAATCATCCATATATTCGTTGTACTCTTCATCATCAAATTCATCAGACTCTTCTTCTTCGATAATTTCATCTATTTCTTCGCCTTCAACAACTTTTAAGTCTTCTTCATCTTCAATGTAGTCATCTTCGTCGTCATCTTCAACAAATGCATCGTATTCTGAATCTTCTTCATCTTCAACATCTATTTCTTCGTCGTCGTCTTCGATGTCATCTTCATTCACGTCAGCTTCATAGATACTTTCAGCTTCGTCATCGTCTTCTTCTTTATCTTTAATGTCATCGTCAATTGAATACTCATCATTATTCTTTTCGTCTTCAAAAGTATTTAATTCGTCTTCATAATCAGGATACTCGTCGTAGTATGCTCCATCTTTGTCCCATAAATCAATCGTACGTCTACCTTTAATATCCCATTCGTCATCTCCAACGTAGATAAACTTTGCGGAAGAAATAAAGTCAGTATATACTTGTGAAGTTATTTCTGCTTTTACTTCATCGCTAATGTGTTTTTCCGTACAAATTGTATCAAATAGTTCCACAAAAGTCATAGCTCTTTCGTGTTCAAAAATTATTTGATAAGCGAGTTCCATAATAGACATGTTTTTTCTATCTGTCATTTATACCATTCCATTCTGTTTTTCACCAAAATATTGGGTCTATTTTTAGTCTAATCTAATGCTTTACATATTATATATTAAAGTTATAAATATTACAAGTGTGTTTTTCCAAAACTACGAATATGTTAATTTTAGAAATATTGATCATCGTGTGAAAATTCATCTGAAAGCACATTTATAGCCATATTATTGCAATGGTCGCCAATTCTTTCTATATTAGACAATATATCTACATAGAATCCCGCTTCTGTTTCAACACATGAATTATCATTAATTCTCTGAATATGGTTTTTACGATATTTTCTAGTTAATTTATCAATTTTATCTTCTCTTACATTTACTACTAAAGCTAATTCTTTATCCATATTCGTATAAGCTTTCAATGATTCGTCTATTGATTGTCTAATTAAAGAGAATAATTCCTCTAATTCTTCATGAGCTTTTTCATGGAAAACCATTTTTTTCTCATGTCTTATTTCAAAGAATTCTAGTAAGTTATCTAAGTGGTCACCAATTCTTTCAATATCAGTAATTGTATCGATGTCTTTAGCTACTTGTTGAATTTGACTATCAGTTAAATCTTTTGCCCCTAGTAGAACTAAGTGATTATGAATCTTATCATCCATAGTATCTAGTAATTCTTCACACTGAGCAGCCATTTCTCTTTCTTTTTCATCCTTATGAAATCCATAGTTATACGTGAATTCTAACATTCCTCTAGCTACATTACCCATATTAGTTATTGCATCATTAACATTTAATAAAGCCAGATCGGCAGAAACTTCTAATAAGTTTTTATCTAGGATGATTTCATCCACTTCTATTTCGCCTTTGCTAGGAATGATCTTAGTAACCAACCAAACCATTTGCTTAATAAAGAAGTATAGAACAAATACGTTTATTAAGTTGAAACAAACATGGGCTAATGAAATCGTTAGTTTATTTGTTAGGTAATTTGATATATGTAACACATCTTGAGCTAACCAAGCAATCAGATTTGTATAAGGTCCTAATAGCAAAAAGAATATAATTGTTCCTATTGAATTAAACATTACATGAATCAAGGCAGTTCTTTTTGCAGAAGCTTGTCCACCAATTGATGCAAAGATAGATGTTACTGTTGTTCCTATATTATCACCAAGCACAATTGCGATAGCTCCAATTAATGGAACTCCGCCGTTATTATACAACGCTTGTAAAATACCAATTGTAGCTGATGAAGATTGAATTACTGCGGTAGTACCAGCACCTGCTAATACACCAAGTATTGGATGAAGAGCAACGCTTTCAATTAGATTAATAAACACATCTAATTCTGCGAGCAATTTCAGTGCGCCTCCCATGGTTTCTAAACCAAAGAATAGCATACCAAATCCTAATATTGCACTACCATAATTTTTAATTTTTTTCTTATGAACAAAGAAAATCAATGCCGCCCCTACAAACATCATAGGCATTGCGTAATCACCGATATTCGTTGCGATTAATACTGAAGTTATCGTTGTCCCTATATTGGCACCAAAAATAACACCCACCGCTTGAGGTAAGGTCATTAACCCAGCTCTTACAAGACCAACTACTAATGCGCTAGTTGCTGATGAAGATTGGATAATTGCTGTAATAAATATACCTACAAAAATTCCTTTTAGTGGTGTGTTTGTAGATTTTTCTAAAAACAACTTTAATCTCGAACCCGCTATCTTTTTTAAAGAATCACTCATCATGTTAATACCAAATAGGAAAATACCTAATCCCCCAAAGATATTAAAGATCGTTTCTTTCCAATCTATCGCTAACGTTAAATTAACCATATTTTCTCCTTGTTGTTATTTTTCTTAAACCGGTATTATTATATCAAATAAAAGAAAAATTACAAGCAAGAACTAAACAAGAGTTTTTTTATAGTTTTTTACTAGTTCATCTGCGTCTTTTAACAACAATTCAACTCTGTTCCAATCACCTAAGTTAGCGCCACATGCTAGTTTGTGACCACCACCATCATATTTGTTAGCTAATTTATCAATTGCAGGTGCTCTAGAACGAAGTCTCCCCCTTACAATATTGTTTTCATATTCAGCGAATAACATCCATACAGGACAATCATCCAATGTTGATAATTGATTTACTAATGAGCTTGCTTCTTCTAAAGTAACACCAAAATTTTCGATAATTTCAGGTCTCATTTTAATGTAAGCTACTCCATTAGGAGTTTTTTCAAAGTTTTGTAATACATAACCTTGTAATTTCATTAAGCTTTCTGACTTAATATCCAATATATTAAGGATATTTGTGAAATCTAATCCAAAATCAATAAGAAAGGCTACACATCTAAAGGTATCTCCTGTCACTGATCTATATTTAAATCTACCAGTATCCGTTACGATACCTGTATATAAAGCTATCGCAGCCGTCATATTAAATTTCAATTCATTTTGGTATTCTAAGAAAAATTCTAATATAATTTGAGCG
This sequence comes from Mycoplasmatota bacterium, assembly GCA_016342455.1. GTDB lineage: Bacteria > Bacillota_I > Bacilli_A > Izemoplasmatales > Hujiaoplasmataceae > 4572-104. The sequence continues at coordinate 14,887 of JAEIOE010000024.1, forward strand.
GTCGCTGGTCTTGTTGTATCAACATATTGAAAATCTCCATAATCTTGCACCGGAATATGATGATCAATTTTAATAACATAATCAGATAAAACGAATCTTTGATCCGCTACTCTTTCAGCGCTTGCTGTATCTACAACGATAGATAAAGCACCTTTATATTTTTCATCTGCTATTTCATCTACGTCTCCGATAAACTTAACATACTCAGCTGTTTCTCCAACAACATATACTTCTTTTCCTGGAAACGATTCTTTAATAATCTCTTTTAATCCAAAACCCGCACCATAACAATCTCCGTCAGGTCTCATGTGTTTATGAATTATAATTGTGTTATATTCTTTTATTTTATTTAAAATGTGTAGTTTATCCATTGTTTTCCTCCAAAATTTTATCTAAATCACTTAATACTTTATCTGTGTCTTCCCAACTTTTTAATGTGCAGCCACAAGCCAACAAATGACCTCCACCGCCGTATTTTTTTGCGACACTTAGTACCGGTATACTTCTTGATCTGAGCTCACACATAATATTTGAGGTGTCTCTATCAATTGTGAAGTTAACCCACATCTTAACCTCGTCCATACCAGCCATTTGGTTCACTAAACCGCGACTAACATAATAAGTGTCAAGATCATACTTATTTAGGAACTCAATATCATTTTTCCTATAAGCTACATTCTTTTCTGTATATTCAACGAGATTAAAGAATTCATTCTTAATCTGCTTTGACCTTCTTGGCTCTGAATACATATCATTATGTATTTGAGCGATGTCAGCACCGCTTTCAAGTAATATTGAAGCAATTCTAAATGTTTTAGCCGATGTGCTTGGATACATAAATCTTCCTGTATCTCCAATAATGCCCATATATAATGCTCTCGCTGATTCTTTATTAATAGGTATATTCTTTTCTACTAAAAAATCCGCTACTATTTCAGAACACGATGATGCATCTTTAACTTGATAAGCTAAATCAAACGGAATATCAGGGTCATTCCTATGATGATCTATAAATATTAGTTTACTATAATTTTTGTAAATTAAATCCTCAATAAGTGCTTTGGATACTGTATCCAAAATAATTAATAAAGATTTCTTATATACTTCTTCCGATACAATATCTAAATCTTGAAAACTATTCAGATTATTTGTATCCCCTATGGCATATATTTCCTTATTGGGATATTTTTCTTTTAATGCATAATATAAACCAAATTGTGACCCATATGCATCTAAATCTGGGTTTTTATGTCTTGCTATAATTATTGTGCTATATTCTTCTATGTATTTTAAAATTTTATTTTTCAACTATTTTCACCTTCCTTAAAACAGAACATTATATCACAATTGATGCCTAAATTCTATCTATTTGATTTATTAACAAGTAATTGCTTTATTTTCGCGTGATAAAACCTTTAAAAATGGTTTAATTTATGTTATAATTACATCACTATTTTTTAAAATTTGACGGGAGAAATACAATGCAAAATAAACTTAAAAAACTAGCGATATTTTTATTAGTAGCTTTAATGGCGATTATCGTTATTGGATGTGACAATTCAAATACAACAACCGAATTACAATCTACGGTAGGAATCACTACTTTACAAACAACTTTAGAACAAACTACTGTACAAACCACTACTGAAGACGTGACTACCATTCAAACTACAACTGAAGATGTTACTACTCAACAAACTACTACAACCCAAAATAGTGCCTATATTGGTATTGAAGTTACTGACATTACCCAAACTGAATATAATTTAGGAGAAGTGTTTAATTCTAATACTATTACTGTTTCGTTAGTTAGAGGAACAGAGGAAAGAGTATCACTTAACAGTGGAATATATAGTTTATCTGGATTTGACTCAAGTGTAGTTGGAGAACAAACACTTACAGTAAGTTATGTAAGTTTTACAACAACATTTACAGTAACAATTATAGATCCTAATCCTGACCCTGATCCTAATACAGATTTAGTGATTACAATGTCTTATTATTTCAGTGCACAAGATTTAGATGGTAGTGCCTTGTTTGATGAATTGACTTCAATCATTAATAATGGTTTTACTGGTGTTAGTTATGATGCTGCAAAATATGCTTTAGGAGAATCAGATAAAGATCCAAATAACGCAAACAATATTATTCTTGTTTACTTAGGCACTTCAATTGATGCCTATAATCCAGACGGAAGTTGGACATACCCAGCCTGGAATAGAGAGCATGTTTGGCCGCAATCAGCTTTAGCTGGAGCATTTATGTCTGACCTTCAAAACTTAAAACCATCAGATGTTAACACAAATAGTTCTCGTGGTAATAAGTATTTTGACAACTATATGTCTTCAACCACTTGGGAACCAAGAGATGAAGTAAAAGGTGATATCGCAAGAATTATGTTATATATGATTACTAAATATACACAATTATCATTAGTAGATTCCGTACCTAATATTGGTAATGGCGAAATGGGGAAATTTTCAGTTCTGCTAGAATGGCACGAACAAGACCCTGTTGATGATTTTGAAAGAAATAGAAACAATGTAATTTATTCATATCAACATAATAGAAATCCTTACATTGATTACCCAGAATTCGTAGAAATGATTTGGGGAGAATAAAAACTATTAGGAAGTCAATCTAAATTGACTTCTTTTTTATTGAAGGGATATAAAATAAATTTAAAAAAAGTGATACTTCATGATATAATGATTAGACAAAATATAGAAGGAGATCATATAAAAAATGGCAAGCAGATTAAGAAAGATTATAGCGTTACTATTAATAGTAATAGTTACCATTTCGATTGTTAGTTGTGATAAAACAGGAACTACTACAGCGACTGAAGTTACAACTCAACAAGAAACAACCTTACCGGCATCAACAACCAATACAGTAACCGTACCTACATCAACAACTTATATTTCAACAACTTTTGAAATTACAACAACTAGGGAAATTATCGTATATACCGGCATTGAAGTCACAAAACAATATACTAGGTTCTTTGAAATAGATGAAGCTTTTGATAACTCATCCTTTGAACTTGTTGCACATTTAAGTGACGGCTCTCAAGAAGTTATTTCTAGTGAGTTAATCAGAGTGCGTGGTTATGATTCATCAACTGCGGGCGTTAAAAACTTATTTGTTACATTTGACCGATTCATAGTGGAATTATCTGTTATTGTTTTAAATGATTATGCGTTTGAAATAGATATGGAATATTATGAAGATGCTATCAATTTAAAAGGCACTTATTTAAAAACTATTCTTAATAACATTATAAACGAAGGCTTCAATCCTCTCCTTTATGGACAAGCACGAGATATTTTACAGGAATCTGATGAAGATCCAAGTAATCCTGATAACATTATGCTTGTATATACTGGATATTCAGTAGTTAGTACTTGGGATGTCGGCGTGACTTGGAACAGAGAACATGTATGGCCTCAATCTAGATTAGGAGTTTCAGTTGGTTATCCAGATGACTTTGCAAGTATGGCGACAGACATACATAACTTGAAACCAAGTGACCCAGATGAAAATGCTTCAAGAAGTAATGATTACTTTAACACTATTGTAGGAAGTGATTTTTATGAACCAAGAGATGAAGTGAAGGGTGATATAGCACGTATTTTATTTTATATGACTACAATGTATCCTAGTCTTACATTAAATAATGACGAAACAACTTCATCAGCATACCTAACAATGGGAACTTTATCTGTATTACTTGAATGGAATCTTTTGGATCCAGTTGATGAATTCGAGATGAACCGTAATAATGTATTATATTCTTACCAAGGAAACCGTAATCCATATATTGACTATCCTGGATTTGCTGATCTTATTTGGGGAGACATAGCTTAATTAATTAGTATATTTGAATAAATACAAAAAAAAGGCATAGCTTAAAGCTACGCCTTTTATATATTTTTTCAAATTATCTTTTAAAAAATATATTAGTCAATCGTGTGAGTTCCTAAATCTGTCCAATCATCTTGAGTAACTTCTGTCCAATCATTAATATCAAATGTAGTTGAAGGTCCAGTTATGTTACTGTTTCTAATTAAAGTCATATCATCAATAACGTACTCGTTATTAGTATGTCCAACGCTTAGAAGAATATCAATAATTACATCATTTTTTGTTAAAACAACACAATCATCTCCATTGAAATACGTTACTGTAGATGCTATATCTCCTGCATCAGTAATTGTAGCGACTGCTCCAGAATTATATACAACATATACTTCTCCAGGTGCTAAAGTTCCAGTTAATACTGTTGTATTCCCAGGTTCAGTTGCTCCATTAGAGTATAATACTACTTTATAAATTGATAAATCAATAGTTTCATTTGTAGGATTATATATTTCAAGATATTTATTACTTGAAGATCCATCAGCGTATTCAGATATGAATAATTCTGTTGGTGCTGGAACGTCCATTGTATGAGTTCCTAAATCTGTCCAATCATCTTGAGTAACTTCTGTCCAATCATTAATATCAAATGTAGTTGAAGGTCCAGTTATGTTACTGTTTCTAATTAAAGTCATATCATCAATAACGTACTCGTTATTAGTATGTCCAACGCTTAGAAGAATATCAATAATTACATCATTTTTTGTTAAAACAACACAATCATCTCCATTGAAATACGTTACTGTAGATGCTATATCTCCTGCATCAGTAATTGTAGCGACTGCTCCAGAATTATATACAACATATACTTCTCCAGGTGCTAAAGTTCCAGTTAATACTGTTGTATTCCCAGGTTCAGTTGCTCCATTAGAGTATAATACTACTTTATAAATTGATAAATCAATAGTTTCATTTGTAGGATTATATATTTCAAGATATTTATTACTTGAAGATCCATCAGCGTATTCAGATATGAATAAGTCGCTTACTGGTTCAACTACTGCCAAAGCGTCTACTGTAACTGCTATATCTACTGATACTGTAGTAGCCCCTTGCATTACTTCAATCGTTACTGTACCAACCGCTGCAACCGCAGGATTAGATAAGATGATTAAAGTTCCAGGAGTAGTAGTTTCATCAATATATGCCGTTATTTCAGCACTAACTGCTGTAACTGTAAATGTAGAACCATATAATGCTGTTGGTAATACAAAATCTTCATCTAGTAATGTTAATGTTGCAGGTAATTGAGCAGCATCAGCATTTACTTTGTCAACTTCTCTTTGTTCGATTGTAACAACCTCAACTGAAAGGTCACTATTATAAAATTTACTAAATATAAATGTGAATTCTCCAGTCATGTCGCCTTCTTCAAATGCATCAAATACCCAATCAGCAAAATTACTGCTGTGACCACTGATTTCGATTGAAGTTTCGCCAGTACCTCTTACGATAAACGTAGGATATCCACCAGCAGTTTTGAATTCAACGCTAGATATAGTAATTAATTTACCTGAATCTGCTGCTGTTAATGCGATAACTTGATCAGCTGTCATTAAAGTAGCTGTAACTGCGTTTGCAGAAGAAACAACTTTGACAACAACAGGATTCCAATCTAATTGTCTAACTCCACCAGAAGCTTCTAAAACACCAACAACAATTATTTCGTCACCTACAGCTAAATCTCCAAAAGTATTTCCAGAAATTTTAACACCAACACCGTTAGCGTCAGCTAAGTATAAAGCGTTGTATCCTTTTGCACTAACAACACCTTGAATATAAACTGTAACACCATCCGCTACGTCCCATACGTCTGCAACAGTTTGAGTGTAAATTCCTGAGAAGTCAGTTGTAACTGTATATCCAGTAACCGCAACAGTAAAGTCTTTTGTTACAGCAACTTCGGCACCTATAGTTAATGATGCTTGTAATACTACATCAGCGTCAGCTGCTGCAGCATCAAATACTAATGTTTTACCATCTACATCTAATGTAGCGGCTCCTGAAACTACAGTCCAAACGACTGTAGATCCAAGTTCACCCATAAGTGGTAATTCAACTGTTTGTTGTGCAAAAGCTGTTAATTCAACTTCTAAAGAAGCTTGATCAGCAGCTAATTTTTCAGCATCTGTCATTCCATCTAATGTGATAGCTACAACAACGTCTAACGTTGCAGCATTTAAAGTTAATGTAAATGTAACATTTCCAGTAACATCTCCGTTAGGTAATGTAACTGTTAAACTGTTACTTGCAGTTAAAGCGTCTACTAAATACGCTTGTAATTCTGTAGCAATTGCAACTGTTGTTCCAGTAGCATATGCTAAATCAGGAAGCATATAATCAGTAGTTATAGTAACTGCTGCTTCAAATTTCGCTGCATCAACAGCTAATAATTCAGCATCTGTATAAGGAGTACCTTCAGTAATAACTGTAGTATCTGTCATGAAGAAACGAGCTCCGTCGTACCAACCTAAACCGGCAGCTATTGTTACTTTATCTCCAACAGCAAGTCCGCTTAATGCAGCGGCTGCTGCAGTTGATAATGTAATTCTTGAATCCCATTTCATTTGAATAATAGCTCCGTCGCTAAGTCTAACGAATTCACCATAGAAGTTACCATATCCGCCATCATTAGCATCTACACTAAGAACATATAAATCAGTAAATTCAACTAACATATTTTGGTAATCTATAAAGTCTGCTTCATCTACTGCATCTAAATTAGTTGCTGCAGGTAATGTTGATACTTCCACTAATGTTATAGTGTCAGGTGTAACTTGTAATAAACCGTGATATGAAGCTCTATTACCTATAAGTTCTACTTTGTTACCAATATTTGCTTGTAAGAAAGTTTCTAAAGTAGTATTACTTGTATAAATTGAAATACCGCCAGTTGCATCTTGAATCATATAAGTATTATAGTATTCATCAGCAATAACAATACCTTGTATCATTACTTTTGTGCCATCAGCTAGTGCTTGTGCTTCGGCGGCTGTTGATAAAGGTAAAACCCCAACAGTTATAACAATTGTTTTTGTGTCTATTACTGAGCCTTTAGTCGCTGTAACTGTGATTGTTACATCTACTTGAGTAGTTAGGGTTGATAAATCAACCATACCAGTTGCAGGATCAATAACTACTGCATTATCAGAAGCAAATGTTAATGCAACACCATAAACTGATGCAAACATATCTAATGTTGTGTTTTCAACTATTTCCGCAGGATACATAACAGAAGCTAATGCTGCAGCTACTGCTGTTGCGTCATCCGCGAATACAACAGAAAGATTTTCAGCTGTTCCAAAGAAGTTTGCATAGTAAACTGATTTGTCAGTTCTATATCCTTGAGTAAGAATAGTAAGAGTTACTTCTTTTTGATGTAATGTAGATAAAACGTCCATATTAGATTTGTAATAAATCATAATACAATCGCCATTAGGTTGTGTTGCTCCATCAGCTAATGCAGCTGAGAAGTCATAATCTAAAGGTACTAAGAATACTGAATAGTTACCCCAATCTTCATTTACATAAATTTTAGCAGTTACTTCATAATATTCATATGCCCATGGGTTATCTGTTGAAGGTTGTGTTAACCCAGAAATTAAAGCGATAAGTGAAGCTGGTGTATTTACAGGTGCTGCTACTGCGGCAACTGTTGAAGCAACAGCTACAAGTGGATGCTCAGTAGTTCCTTGTAATTGTGGAGAGTTATAATAATATGTAAATTCTCCTGTTACATCAATTACATCACCAACAGCTACTACGAATGTAGGGCTGTAAACATAAAGTAAATCCGTTCCATCAGTGAAGAATACATTTCCACTGCTGTCTATGTCTGTTACTGTAACGCCAGTAATTTGAACATATTCACCTGCGCCAACTACTGCAGCTGCTGCAATTGTAGTTACAACTGTAGCAGCTTCAATTTTAGCGATTGTGAATACAACATCTTTTGTAAAGTCAACACCATTAATAGTGATTGTTGCAGTCATTGTAACAACTACATCAGCACCCATAGGTTGAACGATGTCACCATCTATTGATAAATTAGCAGGAAGAGATGAAGTCCATACAACTGTATAGTCTACGTCATCTGCGTCTTTACCTGTAGTTAAGAATTCTAAAGTAGCTTCGTCTGCAACTGTCCATTTTTCTTTTGAAGGGAAAGCTGTAACAACTAAGAATACTTCGTTTGCTCTTTCTAAATCTGTTTTGTCAAGAGCTTTAACTGTTACGAAGAATCCATAACTTTCAGTGTCAGTACCATCTGTTACAGAAGCAGTTAATACAACTGTTTGATTTCCTGTTGTATAACTAGGTCTATGAATAGTACCATCATTTTCTAAATACGTTGCATTACTACTAGTCCAAGTGATCGCAAAATCACTAACTGTAGCAACCAAAGTCAAGTTTTCAGTAGCTAAGAAATTAACATCTTCTAACGTTGTTGCATATTGTGTTTTAAGATTGTCAATTAAAGTTGCTAAATCAACAGGTGCTACTGTTGTAGGTGCCACAGTAGTCGGTGCTACTGTCGTAGGTGCTACAGTAGTTACTCCTGCAGTAGTTTGCGCTGCAGTTGTTGTTGCCGTTGTTGTAGTATCTTCTACACAAGCTACAAGGAATAATCCCAATAAAGCCATAAGTGCAATTCCAAATACTTTTCTCATAATCTTTTGTTTCCTCCTTATAAATCTTCTTATTTTATTTTTTAAAAACTAAAAATCTAATTTAATACTCTTTCTGAGTTAGATTTTGCCGCCGCAATTGCGTTGTCAATAATCTCTTGTTTCGTTGTTCCTTCTAAAGCTCCAAGAATAACTCTTTCAAAAGCTACCTCAACTTCAGCTCTAGCATTTGATGAACCGATAAATGCTTGATCATAGAATAAATAATCTGATTGAAGTGCAGCAGCATTTGCTGCTCTAGATTTCATTAAATCTTCACCAGCTAAATCATTTCCTGCAGCATCTTGACCTTGTCTAAATAATACATAAATTGGATCATCATAACAAGTGTTTCTTACAGGTGAATAACCAGTTTCTAAAGCAAAGTCTAATTGAACTTCCATAGAAGTTAAATATTTCAAGAATAACCATGAAGCTAATTTTTCTTGGTCATCTCCAGCAGTAGTAATTGACATATTAGTTCCTTGTTGGATAGCTGTTCTTGATTCTGGCATATCTGCATTATAAGGCATTGGTACTACACCAAATTCAAATACGAATTCGTTATCAACAACGTTAGGAGTATTATATCTTGCTCCACCAGTTGAACCAAACGTTACTGCTGTTTGTCCAGTTTTAAATGCATCTGATGCATATTCAATTCCCCAAATACCAGGTAATGTGAATGCAGTGTCTCTGTTATCAAAGAAATAACTCAACATAGATCTTGTTCCATCATTGTCAAATAAAATTAAACCGTTTCTTGAAGAATCAATTCCTGTATATTCTCCACCCCATTGTCTCGTTAAAGTAATAAATGCATTTGCAGGTGAATCATAAGTAATAGGAACAAAGTTATCTTTAATAGCTTGAATTTCTGTAGCATCTTTATGTAAAGATATCGTAGATGATGAATTAAGTTTATTAGTAATACTTGTGATTACTTCATCTTTAATTAACATTAAATCATCCGCTATAGCAAATAACCCTTGCCAAGTTGTAGGAACTTCATCAATCACACCATCTTCAATTAACATATCAAACATCGTTTTGTTATAAATCATAACTTCAGTTGATTTGTTAAAAGGTAATGAATAATATTCACCATCTGGTGTATATTGTGAATTTTCTTGTCTATAACTTAATAGTATATCTAAGAAAGATTCTGATTCTACATCATTATTGTATCCAAAAGTTGGATTTGAAATATATGGTGTAAGAGAAATCAACGCTTGATTATCGATATACTCCATTACGTGGTCTGGATAGTTTTGAACGATATTAGGGATTTGTCCACCTCTAATAGCATTAATAACGTTTTGACGTAATTCATCATAATTGTTCCCGTTTTTAATAATATTCACTGTAACATTAGGATATAAAGCGGTAAACTCTGCAGCATAATCTGTTAAAGCGCCTTCAACAGTAGCTCCGTTTGAATGCCATAAATCAATAGTAATAGGATCAGAAGTTAAAGCAGTAGGAATAGTATAACCGTTTAAATCTTTTACAGTCAACACGATTTCTTCTGTAACAATATTTCCATCACTATCTACAGCGTAAGCGTAAATGGTATAAGTACCAACTCTAGTAGTTGTATACGCACCTTCCACTTGAATTTCTAATTCGCCGTCTTCTGGGTCAATAGCTGTTGCTCCAGCTAATAAATCCAAAGTTTGTGAACCACGATAGTAAGTTTGTTTTGTAAACAGTCCTCTGAATAAAGGCATTTCTCCTGGGTCTTCTTCAGTGGTAGTTTGGATTTGTGTACCACCAGTTGTAACGTTGCTCAGCGTAGTTTCTGCTTGCGTAGTAGTCGCTTGATTCGTTGTCGTTGCTGTTGTTGATGCTTTATCACAACTAACTACAATGAATGCTGAGAAAATTAACATTACAATTGTTAAAAATTTCTTATTAAATTTCATATTCTCCTCCTCCTAAATAATAAAGTCTTCATTTATATTATAATATATTTCTATATATATTAAAGCCTTAAAAATTATAAAAAACTTTCTTTTCTAAATATTTCTTTAAGATGCTTCGTCTACAACAATAATTTGTCCCGAAATTTGAGTCTGTGCTCCCTCTTCGTCTTGAACTACCATTGTAAAATTTAAATCTACTCCTAAAACTTGTACTAAGAAAATTTTTCCTGAATCATATACTTTGTTTCCGTCAACATCAGTTTTTGTCTCTCCGATGTATTCTAAATCTGCATCGTCAACTACACCATCAAAATTCGCGTCATCTCCTTCTAGCCAAATAGCATAGAAAGATGTTATTTCAAAATTATCAGAAATATCGACATAATCTCTGTTTTGTCCCCAAATAACTCCCGTTTGATCATAATCAATAGCTATTATATGTTGATCATTAATAATGTTTTCAATCATATCATCCGGATGAAAGTCAGTTCCTTTTACGTGTTCATAAGTTATTGATTTTATTTTTACTAATTCTCCGTCAACCACTTGAACTATTTGTGGAGACATATTTTGTACGTCTTTACAACCAATCATAACTAAAGATAAACAAATCATTAAGACAAATATTCCAATTTTTTTAATTTTCATCATATTCCCCCTCTTAACCTTTAGTTCCTGATCTACCAATTCCATTCATAATGTATTTTCTAAACATGAAGAATACAACTAATAATGGGACTGTAACCAATGTAGATGCCGCAATTTGAAGGTTATACATAACTCGTCCATTATCCAGAACGAATGCAGTATCTCTTAAGGCATTTGAAATTAACCAATAAGCCTGTCCTTCTTGACCACCAACACCTGTAATGATTCTTGGCCATATATATGCGTTCCATGAACCAAATACATTAAGGATAGTAATAGTAAAGATTGTTGGAGAAGCGATAGGTACCATAACTCTCATCAAGAATTTTAAGTCACTACAGCCATCAACACGAGCTGCTTTATATAACGATTCTGGAACTTGTTTAAAGCTTTGTCTTAAGAAGAATATATACGATATGCTCGTAACGAATGGAAGTATCATAGCTAAGAAATAGTTATTTTCTCCAGTAGGCATACCTACCCATCCAAATCCGTTCTTACTTACTGTAATAAAGTTAGTAATAATATATAATTCCCCAGGAATCATCATTGTCATAATTAGGATTGAGAATAATATCTCTCTCCCTTTGAATTCAATTCTAGCAAATGCATACGCAGCTAATACTGTTGTAAGAATAGTACCAGCTGTTGAGAATAATGCTACAATTACGGTATTTCTAATATATAAGCCAAAGTTAAGTTCTGTTAGTACAACTTTATAGTTAACCCAATTCATTCTTGAAATGCTAATAAAGAATTTTGGTGTAGCTGTAGTTGCCCCAGAGAAATCTTTTAACGAAGTAATTATCATCCAATAAAATGGAATAATGATAATTAAAGCCATAAACACTAAGAAAATATATGTAAATAACAATCTAAGTGCATTAGCAGCGTTTTGTCTTCTAATACTTGTTTTAATTGAAAGCGAGTATTCATCAAGACCTTCGGTATTTTCTTTTACTTTCTTTGTAAATAGTCTTTTAAAATAAGCTTTTACTGCGGGTACAATACTCTTTAAGAATTCTTTTGCATCGTAACCTTTTACAAATTTAACTAATATAAACATGTTATATATTCTTAATCCAGCACTTATTGGATTAAATGATAGTAAATTAATAATACCTTGAAAGAATTTAGAACCGGCTACATAAGAATCAACTTCATAAATAGTTCTTATCTTTACTTTCTTCAAGTTAATGAAAAACATCGGAACAGCAACAATTGTAAATACAACACTTAACGAAATGATTGTATTCATTTGCCATTTATCAAGCGTTGAACCTAAAAATTGGTAGATTGGCTCCATGTATTGAAGAATATCCAAATCCATGCTTCCATTAACAACTTCTGGTAATTCCAGTAATTTAAATAATATTAAGAAAAGAGAAATATAGATTACAATAGCTATAAAATCAACGAACAAAGTCCATCTTTCAAGCTTATTTGATTTTTCAAATAATTGTTTATTCATATTATCACTCCCCCCTTAATAATGGACGCGTCTTTTGCTTGCTTGCATTTGAACTAATGTAAGCACCAAAATTATCGCGAACAATATTAATGATCCGGCTGCGGCTACAGATAAATTACCTGCGTTACTTCCGTCAATGAATTGATAAATATACATTACAATTGATTGTAAGTTATAATCCACACCAGCAGGAGCACCAGACACACCAAATAATGCAACAATCGAGTTATAGATCTTAAAAGCACCAATAACTGACGTTACTAAAATATAAAATATCATTGGTGAAATTAGCGGAACAGTGATTTTTGAGAATATTCTTCCTCTAGGAGTAGCGTCAATAGCTGCTGCCTGATAGTATTGTTTATCAATACCTTGAATACTCGTCAAGAACACCATAATTTTAAATGCTAATGTCGACCAAATACTATAAAAAATTAATACAAACATAGAGCGCCAATAAACTGCTCCACTCTCTACCCAAGAGAGTCCCTCTACATTCACTCCAAATAGGCCTAAAAATTGATTAACCAAACCACCATCCGTTCTAAACATATATGCAAATACTAACCCAATCGCAATTGTGTTAGTTACATAAGGTAAGAAATATATCGTTTGGAAAAAACTTTTTAAAGGTTTAATTGTATTTAGAGCTGCCGCAATAAATAAAGCGAGTAAAACTGAGATAGGCACGCTGATGAAAACGATAATTAAAGTATTAATTACTGCACTTGAAGCTGTATGTGACGCTGGAACAATAAATGATTCATCAGTCAATACGGTAATAAAATTCCCGAATATTGTATATCCTGTAACTGTTTCTGTAGTCATATTATAGTTTTGATAAACTACTAAAGCAAAAGAGTTAATGATTGGGTAGAATGTAAATACCATCAATACAATTAAAGCCGGTGACAGATATAACAAAGCTTTTGCCCAATTAGGAAATCTTGTTACAAAATTGATATTGTGCTTATCTAAAAAATCGCCAAATCTATTTTTGATATTAGTAAACAAACGTCTAACATTCCAAAAGAATGTTTTTATCGCGTTTAAAATCTTACCAAAAAATGCTATGACGCTATTTTTAAGATTAGCCATGGTTAACTACCTTTCCTGTTTCCTTATCAAATAGGTATATTCTACTTTCTTTAATTGACAAGTGAACAACTTTATCTTCACTGCTGATATCATCTGAATCAACTAAGGCTCTCACATTTTGACCATTAAAATCGAAATGCACCATTGTATCTCTACCAATATGGTAAATATCCTTAACGTCAACATCAAATCCCTCAGCAACAGCGCGGAAATTTTCAGGTCTCATACCAATATCATATAAGGCATCAGGAACTTTAATTTTCATGAATTTTTTATCATTTATCATTAAATATCCTTTTTTAACTTCTGCTTCAAAAGTATTGATTGGTGGATTCCCTAAGAATTTACCAACAAATAAGTTTCCGGGATCTGTATACATTGATTGTGGAGAAGCATATTGTTGTTTAACTCCAAAATCAAGAACAACCATTTTATCTGAAATACTCATAGCCTCTTCTTGGTCATGGGTAACAAAAATAGTTGTAATTCCTGTTTCTCTTTGAATACGTTTAATTTCTTCACGCATTTGTAATCTAAGTCTTGCATCTAGATTAGATAAAGGTTCATCTAGAAGAAGTACTCTAGGTTTTTTAACAAGTGCTCTCGCAATTGCAACACGTTGTTGTTGACCACCAGATAATTGTGATGGTTTTCTATCCAACAACTCACCGATTCCAACAAGATTAGCCATTTCTTTAACTCTTTTAATAGCTTCATCTTTAGGAACATCAAGGTTTTCAAGTGGGAATAAAATGTTATTAAACACTGTCATATGAGGATATAATGCATAGTTTTGGAAAACTAAACCAATCCCTCTTTTTTCGGGTGCTAGCTTTGTAACATCATCATCTCCAAAGAAAATTTTCCCTGAAGTTGGTTTTTCTAATCCTGCGATCATAAATAATGTTGTAGATTTACCACAACCAGAAGGACCTAATAATCCTACTAATGTACCAGACTCAATCGTGATGTCTAGGTTTTTAACAGCCGTAGTTTCAATCCCGGTTCTGTTAGTGAAAATTTTAGTCAAATTTTCTAGTCTTAATTCCATTTAACTTTCCTCCTAAAATACCAAAATTAATCTTTTTGATTAATTGAATGTCTTTTTTTCTTTTTAAAATATACTAGATACGTCGTAACGATTAATGTTGCGAAATAAATCCCCATTGCTATATAGAATATATGTACATAATCATCTGCTACATGTGTTTGATTAGGATATATATTATTCAATGCCATATCACTTACATCATTTATATCTGGAATTCTTGTAAATTCATCATAAAAACTTTCTATATAGTCTTTAATAACGAAATCTGATTCTTCTATTGTAAACGCTGTGCTCATAATGTTTTGATCATCACTGCTTACAAGATAAATTCGGTCATAATTTCCAGCCATTACATCGTCTTTAGGTATATAAACATTGCCATATTCTTCATTTACTGCATTTAATAAAAATAAAGTTTTAAATCTTTGTAAATTAATATCTATCGTTGCTTCGGTTGTTTGATTTTCCAAATATAGATAGTCAATAACAGAAAGATCTTCTGTTTCAGAATATATCAGTAAGTAAATGTATTCATGAACGATTAGATTGTTATTATTATCAAAACTTGTTTTAGCCACTTCATAACCATATATTTCATAACCCTCAGCTACTATTTCTATAACTGGTTGATCGTTATGAAAATCAGGAATTGATGAATAAAAATAATAATACTTTGGTAATTCTGAACTTGTATCTGTAAGAGATTGTCCAAATACTTCTTCAACGTATTTAGATAACATCAAATCTCTTGAATATGTAAATGCAAGCAGGAAAAACCCAACCGCAACTAACGAATACAGCATTCGTCCAAAAACTCTCATTATTCGTGAACGCCTAATCCGTTATCACTAGCGAATCTTTCAGCTTCTTGGAACCACCTTACGATATATCTATTATTAAACGTTAATGTTGACTCTCCATAATAATTGTATGAGTAACCATTTAATACTAAATAATAGTTTAATAATACCCACCCAGTTAACGTTTCTGTTCTCATTACAGTTACACCATCACTAGCTTTAATATCTATGCTTAATACTTGAGTTCCTAAATCAACCCAAACTAATCCTAAATGTCTACCATAACCACCAGTATATCCGATATCGGGGTCACTTTGAATATAAATTCTTTCTGCACTATTAAGTATTAATGTTGTAAATGCTTTTCCTTCTAGTCCCCAGTCTTGTACGACAGGATAAGTTTCTGGTGTATCAACACCTAAGAACCTAACTCTATCGTCACCCATGAATCCGGGAGTGAAAGCTGCAGTATCTCCATCATTAATAGTTGATAAAGTAACTAAATCCATTCCTCCAAGAGGGTCATCGAATCCTCTTGTTGTAATATTTATAGTGATTTTTTCTGGCAATGCTATAGGATGAGTTCCTATTATTTCAATATAAGTTGGAATAAAGCCGTTCCATTGACTAAAAATATAATCTCTAGTTCCAGTAACCACTGAAGAATTTCTGACAAAGATTTCGTTATCCATGATAAAGTCTTTGTTTCCTATATTATATATGCTATCAATATATGTACCATTTGAATAGCATATTTGAATCGTATCGTTTCCATCAAATCGTAAGTCTGCAGACGTTAAATCTGCCTTTACTAAGATATTTGCATTCGCGCTTGAATTAGCAATGACAAACGTTTCGCCAGGAGCTAATGTAACAGCTCCAAATTGAATTTGATAAGTCATATTTAATGATCCATTTGCGTAGATTGCCAAATAATAGTCTGCTAAGTCAATATCTGAATCTGTTGCGTTAAAGATTTCTATTGCTTGATCACTAGTAGCATCTCCACCATCTACATATTTAGATATGATTAAACTAGTTGAATTGCTCGTAAATGTATTTTTATATAAAGTAACTGTTATACTTCCTTCATCGTAATAATCTCCAATACTCATATCTTTATAAGTAAAGAAAATATCTTCTGTAAAATTATCATCTATATGATAATCAAATGTATACAATATATTCAAATCAGTTAGAACTTCTTCAATTTCTTCTTTAATCATTCCTGATAAATCCGGAAGTTGAGTTTGGTTATAACCTAAATAGATTGTTACTTTAAAAGTACTTGGAACTAAAGAGCCTATTACCAAAGAATCTCCATAGCCACTAAATGTTTTATCTGGAACGGTATTATCTGTAATTACTTCCATTTTAAAACTAATACCTAGTTGTAACATCTCTGTAATTATTTCTTTATCTGTTTTACCAGTTAAATCAGGAAGTACATTTCTAGTTGTTGCTATATTAACAACAACTTCGTGATTATCACTATAAGTTGTTCCCACTTGATCATCGTTTGCATAACCTAAAAAGTTATCTTCTGTAACATCTTGATTTGTCACATATTTAAATGAAAAGTTAATACCTAAATCATTCAATATTGTAGTTATCTCTGATTTTGTAATTCCTGTTAACTCAGGTAATTCTGGGTAATTAATTGAAAAATATAATGTAATATCAACATTTTCTTCAACAGATGAACCGGCGATTAAATCATTTCCATATCTAACAAATAAACCGTCTTCAATTGTTTCGCTTTCTTCATACAATACGTTCAAAATAACAGGAATTTCAGAAAATGCCTGTTGTGTTTCTTCTACTGTAAGTCCCAAAACGCTTGGTAAATCATAAGTATTAATTGTTGAAGACGTATCTTCTCCGCATGAAACAACAAATAAAAGTAATGTTGATAATAAAAATAATCTTATAATCTTTTTAAACATGTAAAAAACTCCTCTGTGTAATTATTAAATTGATACGGCTTTTTTAGAAAAAAAAAGGTAGCCAAAATATTGGTCAACCTTATAAAATTGTTTTAAATATTACACCAAGTAAACCTGTTACTTGGTCAATTATGCCTTGAATACTAATTATTCCTTGCATATCTAAAACATATACTATTCCACCTAATATAGCTATTACTAAAAAAGCCTTGATGAATTTTTTCAAAAATGTGAATAACCCAACAAGTATAAAAATAATGGCTACTGCATAAATCACTAATTGCATCCAAGTTGCTTGAGTTTCAATCCAACTAAATCCTGAATTTACATAAGCTAGAACATCGTCGATAATCGTTAGATTATAGGTAACTATAGTTGCTAATGCTTTATATAACATATTATGCCCCTCCTATTAAAATGTAATACTTATAATATTATAACATATTAGTATAACAGGTTTAAGTGTTATTTTCAATTTTCTTTAAAAACACACTTAAATTTCACACTAATATCTTATTGTTGTTTTTTACAATTTTTTTCGGTCCCGAGTTTTACAGTTGTAGTGCTAAGACATCTCCTTTGTAGACCAAATAAATTTTTGGAAGCCTATTTGAGGGCT
>JAEIOE010000025.1 GCA_016342455.1 Mycoplasmatota bacterium
ACAGAAGTTAAGCACTTCAGCGCCGAATGTAGTACCTCCGGGTGCGAGACTAGGACATTGCCAGGCTATACTTTCTCTATAATAAACTATTCCAGATTGAATTATCTGGATTTTTTTGCGCAATTTTTTATGAATTTCACAAAAATTATATATTTTTTGATATAATAACCACAATTACATAATTGTAGATTATATAAGTGCACATTTTTGTTAGCTGGGAGATAAATTTCTGGTTTCTTTTTTTTATAATAAACATAAGGAGAATAACTATAAAAAGTCAATAGATAAATGATGACACAACAAAAAGCCTTCAAAAGAAGGAAAGTAAAGAGTATGAATAAGTTCTCGCTAGATGAACTTATGAAATATTAAGATCTAGCTAACTAGATTATCATTAAAAGAAGTATTCGTTTTGAGCAAGTGAAATATTACTCTAAGAAGTTTACGACTAACACAAGTGAGCACTAAAGTTCTGTGTTTACCTTGAGACTTTTTAAGAAAGAAATAATCATAAAAGAGCTTAGATTTCATGATGATAGAAACAGAAGCTTTAAAAAGAGCAGTTCTAAGGTAAACACTACCACGTTTAGAAATTCTACCCAATTTGAGGTTCGTACCGGATTGATAGACAGAATTATCTAGACCAGCATAAGCGATAAGAGAACGGTAATTAGAAAAACGATTAACGTCACCAATCTCAGAAATAATCGCGGCGCAAGATAGATAACTAATACCAGGGATAGTAAGAACGGAAGAGGGATTAGAAGATAATACGGCAATAATGATGTCTTCAATAGATTTTTTCTCAGCCGATAAAGCATTAATTCTCTTGATAAGAAAGTGAATTAAAGACCAATAGAAATCTTGATCAATTCCAACAGAATGAGAAGCGGCGTGTTTTAGCTTAATAAACTTAGAATACTTGAATCTACCCATGGAAAGTTTCCTTAAAGAATCATAACGAGATGAAGACATATTTGAAATAGACTTCAAAGAATTAGCTTTTTCAAGAATACTAAAGGGAGTTTTTCCATAAATGGAAGAAAAGAACTGAAAGAACTCAGGAAAGGCTTGATCTAGCATATTTACTAATTCTATTTTAGATTTAGAAATATATTTTTGAAGACGATAAACATGTCTAGATAATGACTTAAGATAAGAAATGTGATAATATAATGGTATATTGGCTTTCGAATCAACAGTCATTAAAAATCTGGCGATAACTCCAGCATCAATTTTATCAGTTTTAGTTTTTCTAGAAGATAAGCTAAGAGAAAATTTCTTAACTCTTCTAGGGTCTAATTGAAAGAACTTATAATCATTATTGATTAAGAACTGAGCAAGATTAGCGGAGTAATGACCTGTAGATTCGAAACCAATTTTTATTTGGTTAGAATCTAATGAATCAATAATAGATTTAAGTTTAGTAAAACCAATAGTGGAGTTATCAATATCAAAGCAATCTTTGATTACTTCACCTGAGTTACTGGCGATAAGGCAGGTGTGTTTGAATTTGGATACATCAATACCAATGTAGTACATAATGTATACCTCCTATTAAATTTAAGGTGCTGGTAAAACACAAGACCTAATCCTTACACTCTTGTATAGGACGTCATATGTTATAACACATGCGTCAAATAACTTATTGGTAATTAAGATTAGGGCTGTGATAATTTTCTCCTTAGATAGTCGTATAGTAATACGCAATACAAAAATGAAAAATATTCACAGCACCCAATGTAATTATATCAAGTTTTATTGTTTATCTTACCAATTCTAAAGAAAGGAAAGTATACTCAATACAATAAAACTATCTATATTTAGAGTATACAAGAAAAATATGAAAAAAATATTATTTGTATTATTACTTTTAACAACGTCATTTGTATTTAGTGCTTGTGAACCTATAACAACTCAAGGATCATTGAACACTAATTTAACTCAATCGACGACTACAGTTGTAACTACGAACGCTGTTATACCTGTTACTTTTATAGAAATTATTGCAGATATGCAAGAGGTATGCCAATCGGCAGTTGTTACGTTGACTGTAAATGTTATTCCAACAAATGCAACAAATCAAAACTATACTGTTACAATACCAACAAATGTGATGATAGATTTTGTAGCTGGAACTGGATATAGTCAAGTTGAAGTGATAGGTAATCCACCAGGAGGACAATCAATAGATTCTATTTTTATTACAGTAACAAGCGACTATGATCCCAATATTAATAATACGGTACAAATTTTCGTTTACGATGACACGTTTTCGCCACCACAATGTGAATTAAATTAAGGATATAATTGTTCTACAGTCACGAAACCTACAACAGACAATATTAACCTTTAAAATATTCAGTCATCAAAGGAATGTATTGTATTTTATCTAAAATATAATACAATAATATAAACTAGTGTAAATATGGAGACAAATATGTTTAAGTGTGTTATTCTTGTATAAAATAAATATATTATTGAGTAACTCTTAATTGTATTAAGTAGGTATTTGCTTACATAATTAGTTTCATATGGATTCAATTAAGTTTTTATTAAACTGAATATATGGAGGAAAAGCATGAAGAAATTTCTGGCAACATTAATAGTATCGATCTTATCAACAGTATTTGTGGCATGTGATCCTACATCTACACAAATATCTATAACCACAACGACAACTGCAATTGCAACTACTACTCAAACTACAACAGAAACTACAACCTTAACTACTCAAACAATACCTACAACATTATTGACTACTTTACCAACAGTAATCGATTTTGGTATTTCTTCAAGTGGTGGAGATATTCAAATTGGTCAGTTTATAGTTGTTACTTGTTACGTTTATCCACCAGAAGCAATACAAACATTTTCAATAGTGATTGATGATACGTCAATTGCCAATATTGCTGTTTCGAACTCCAATATACCTGGTTTAATGTATATAATTGAAGGTCTAAGTGTAGGAACTACTACATTAACAGCCTACAGTGATGATGGAATAAACAGCGATACATTAATCATTATAGTATCAGCCGATTCAGTAGGCGGAGCTTCCTAGAAAAACATTGCAATATTCTTAAAATGTATTATAATAGGTTGAAAAGTTAAATTTGGGAGTGAAAATATGATAAAAGGTGTTATCTTTGATCTTGATGGAGTTATAGTATCTACAGATCAATTACATTATAAATCTTGGAAGAGAATGGCGGATAAAGAACACATCTATTTTGATGACACAATTAACCATCGTTTAAGAGGTATATCTAGAATGGCATCATTAGATATTATTTTAGAGATAGCTCAAAAAAAATATACAGACCAAGAAAAGTTAGAATTAGCTAAATACAAAAACGATTACTATGTAACTCTTTTAGAGGAATTAAGCGAAAAAGATATTTTGCCTGGTGTCATGAATATTTTGGAAATACTAAAAAGAATGAATATTAAGATAGCTATTGGATCTTCAAGCAGAAACGCAAAAAAAATATTAAAAAATATTGGCTTATTTGATACTTTTGAAGCAATCAGTGATGGAACGAATATATCAAAAAGCAAACCTGATCCAGAAGTGTTTTTAAAGGCTGCTAAAATGTTGAATATTTCACCAAGCGAGTCGGCAGTGGTCGAAGATGCTTTAAGTGGAATTGAAGCTGCAAAAAATGCTGGTATGACAGCCTTTGCCACTGGAGATGCAAAGTCATCACCAATTAAAGATTATGACTTTGAAGATTTACTAGAAATTTGCAAAAAATAATATAAAATACACAGAAAAACAGTCAAAAAATTGACTGTTTTATTTATTTGAATTATGTAAACATTTACATAAAAATATCACTAGATTTTAATACTAATATTATGTATAATAACTAAGGTTTTTGTGAACAAGAAAAAAAACTTGACACACCTAGATATGTAGTGTATAATTATAACGCTTTGAAGATATATAAAGGATAGGTTGCCCAGCAGCCTTATAAAAATGAAACAAACGCGCCTCCCGGGTGTGTGGGTAAGAGAGGAGGAAAATTCAAAATGCCTACTATTAATCAATTAATCAAAAAAGGTCGTCACGACAAAGTGAAAAAATCTAAATCTCCACAGTTAAATATTGGGTTTAATAGCAAGAAGAAAGTTTACACAGAAGTAAGTAGCCCTCAAAAACGTGGTGTATGTGTTAGAGTAGCAACTATGACACCTAAGAAACCTAACTCAGCATTAAGAAAATATGCTCGTGTTCGTTTATCAAATGGTGGTGAAGTAAATGCCTATATTCCTGGTATTGGACACTCATTACAAGAACATAGTGTTGTATTAATTCGTGGTGGTCGTGTTAAAGACTTACCAGGTGTACGTTACCATATCATAAGAGGTACACTAGATACAACAGCTGTAGACGGTAGATTACAAAGCCGTTCAAAATATGGAGCAAAGAGACCTAAAAAATAATTTAATTATATATAAAAATATATAACTAGAACTCGAAAGGAGGAATCACTTATGCCTCGTAAAGGAAATATTGTAAAGAGAGATGTTTTAGCAGATCCAATATACAATTCAAAATTAGTAACAAAATTAATTAACAATATTATGCAAGATGGAAAGAAAAGTACAGCTCAGCATATATTATATGGAGCTTTCAACCGTATTAATGAAATTACTGGAAGAGAGCCGTTAGAAGTTTTTAATGATGCATTAAATAATATCATGCCTGTTCTTGAAGTTAGAAGCCGCCGTATCGGTGGTCAAAACTACCAAGTACCAAGTGAAGTAAGATCAGATAGAAGAGTTACTTTAGGACTGAGATGGTTAGTGCAATATTCTCGTTCAAGAAATGAAAGAACAATGGACGAAAGACTAGCAAAAGAAATTGTTGATGCTTCAAATAATTTAGGATCATCAATCAAGAAAAAAGAAGATATGCATAGAATGGCTGAAGCGAATAAAGCTTTTGCACATTATAGATTTTAATTAAGGAAGAGAAAGGAAACAAGTTATGGCACGTGAATATAGTTTAGATAAAACACGTAATATTGGTATCATGGCGCACATTGATGCTGGTAAAACCACGACTACCGAAAGGATCTTGTATCATACAGGAAAAATACATAAAATTGGAGAAACTCATGATGGAGCTTCTCAAATGGACTGGATGGAACAAGAACAAGAGCGTGGTATCACAATTACTGCCGCAGCAACTACTGCTTTCTGGAAAAATTATAGAGTAAATATTATCGATACTCCAGGACATGTTGACTTCACTGTTGAAGTATCAAGATCATTACGCGTGCTAGATGGTGCTGTAACGGTTTTAGATGCTCAAGCGGGAGTAGAGCCCCAAACTGAAACAGTTTGGAGACAGGCAAATGAATATAAAGTTCCAAGAATTGTTTTTGCAAATAAAATGGATAAGATTGGTGCTGATTTCGCATTTTCAGTGAAATCAATTCACGACCGTTTAGGTGAAAAATCAGAAGCAATCCAATGGCCAATAGGCGCAGAAGATCAATTTTCAGGGATTATAGACTTAGTTACAATGAAGGCTTACCATTTTGATGGTCAACCTGAAGAAGAACCAGTCGAAATAGCAATACCAGCAGATTTAGTTGATGAAGCAAATGCTAGAAGAGAAACATTAATTGATGCAGTAGCTGATTATGATGATGAATTAATGAATACTTATTTAGATGGTGAAGCAATTTCGGTTGAAATGCTTAAAAGAGCAATTAGAGCTGCTACACTTTCAGTTGAATTTTTCCCAGTTGTATGTGGGACAGCATTCAAAAATAAGGGAGTTAAAATGATTCTTGATGCAGTTATTGATTATCTACCTTCTCCTATGGAAGTTCAACAAATCAAAGGTTATAATAGTAATGACGAACAAATCAAAGTCGGATATTCTGATGAAGAAGATTTTGTTGCCTTAGCTTTTAAAGTAATGACTGACCCATTCGTGGGTAGAGTGACATTCTTCAGAGTTTACTCTGGTGTTGCAAAAAAAGGTTCTTACATTTATAATGCAACTAAAGGTAAAAAAGAAAGACTTGGTAGAATTTTACAAATGCATGCAAACTCTAGAACTGAAATAGACGAAGTTTATTCAGGTGGGATTGCAGCTGCAATAGGGTTAAAAGATACAATTACTGGTGATACATTATGTTCAGTTGGTAAACACATTGTATTAGAAACAATGAAATTTCCTGAACCAGTTATTTCTGTAGCAATTGAACCTAAAACTAAAAAAGATCAACAAAAAATGGGAGTTGCTCTACAAAAACTTTCAGAAGAAGATCCTACATTTAGAACATATACAGATAAAGAAACGGGACAAACTATCATTTCTGGTATGGGTGAGTTACACCTTGAAATTATTGTTGATAGAATGAAACGTGAATTTAGTGTAGAAGCAACAGTTGGTAATCCTCAAGTATCATATCGTGAAACAATAACTACTGAAGCAAATTGTGAAGGTAAATTTGTTAGACAATCAGGTGGTCGTGGACAATTCGGACATGTTTGGGTTAAATACGAACCAAATCCTGGTAAAGGATATGAATTTATTGATAAGGTTGTTGGTGGATCAGTACCAAGAGAATACGTTAACGTAATCAACAAAGGTATTGAAGAATCATTAGCTGGAGGAATTATTGCTGGATATCCTGTATTAGATATCAAGGCTACATTATATGATGGATCATACCATGAAGTCGATTCAAGTGAAATGGCATTCAAAATAGCTGCTTCATTAAGTTTAAGACAAGCTAAAGAAAAATGTAAACCAGCATTATTAGAACCAATTATGATTGTTGACGTTGTAACTCCAGATGATTACATCGGTAACGTAATTGGGGACTTAACAGCAAGAAGAGGTAGAATAGAATCTCAAGAGATGCAAGGAAACGCGCAAAAAGTATCTGCAAAAGTACCATTATCAGAAATGTTTGGATACGCAACAAGCCTTCGTTCAAACTCGCAAGGTAGAGCAACGCATACAATGCAGTTCTCAAATTATGAATCTTGTCCAAAATCAATTTCTGAAGAAATCATTTTAAAACGCAATAGTTAATTGATAAGATTTTAACTATAACGAATCTAAGAATAAAATTATTGCAAAATATACGATATTTTTATATAATAATATCGACAAAGAATGCTAAAAAAGCATTAAAATAAAAAAATAAATTATAAAGGAGAAATACAAAAATGGCTAAAGCTAAATTTGAACGTACTAAACCACATGTTAATATCGGTACAATCGGTCATGTTG
Source organism: Mycoplasmatota bacterium (assembly GCA_016342455.1). Classification (GTDB taxonomy): domain Bacteria; phylum Bacillota_I; class Bacilli_A; order Izemoplasmatales; family Hujiaoplasmataceae; genus 4572-104. The sequence continues at coordinate 7,268 of JAEIOE010000025.1, forward strand.
ACCATGGAAAAACTACATTAACAGCGGCTATCACTAAAGTTTTATCAAAAGGAAATCCAAATGTTAAAGTTGCTGATTTCGCTTCAATTGACTCTGCTCCAGAAGAAAAAGCAAGAGGAATTACTATTAATACAGCTCATATCGAGTATGAAACAGAAACACGTCACTATGCACATGTTGACTGTCCAGGTCATGCTGACTACGTTAAGAACATGATTACAGGTGCTGCACAAATGGATGGAGCTATCTTAGTTGTATCTGCAGCTGATGGTGCTATGCCTCAAACTAGAGAACATATCTTATTGTCTCGTCAAGTTGGAGTTCCATACCTTGTTGTTTTCCTAAATAAAGTTGATATGGTTGATGACCCTGAATTAGTTGAATTAGTAGATATGGAAATTCGTGAATTATTAGACGAATACCAATTCCCAGGAGATGACACACCAGTTATCGTTGGATCTGCTTTAAAAGCTCTTGAAGGTGAACCAGAATATGAAGCTAAAATTCTTGAACTAATGGCTGCAGTTGATGCATACATTCCACTACCAGAAAGACCAACAGACAAACCTTTCTTAATGCCAATTGAAGACGTGTTTACTATTACAGGTCGTGGTACAGTTGTTACAGGTAGAGTTGACCGTGGAACAATTAAAGTTGGAGAACAAGTTGAAATTATTGGTATTAGAGATACTAAAACAACTGTATGTACAGGTGTTGAAATGTTCCGTAAATTGTTAGACTTCGCTCAAGCTGGAGACAACGTAGGGTTATTACTTCGTGGTATCTCAAGAGATGATGTACAACGTGGACAAGTTGTTGCTAAACCAAAATCAGTAACACCACATACAAAATTTACTGCTCAAGTATACGTACTATCACATGAAGAAGGCGGACGTCATACTCCATTCTTCTCAAACTATAGACCTCAATTCTATTTCCGTACTACTGACATTACTGGTGTAATTCAGTTAGGTAAAGGTGTAGAAATGGTTATGCCTGGTGATAACACTGAAATGATCGTAGAATTAATCCATCCAATCGCATTGGAACAAGGAACTAAATTCTCAATCCGTGAAGGTGGACATACTGTAGGTGCTGGTTCAGTAGTTACAATTATAGAATAATTATTTAATATAAAAATATACCTTGTTTGAGTCAAATCAATCAAGGTTTTTTTATGTCATAAAATAGGTGAGAATATATGAACTTATGTTATAATATTTTGTAGGAATAATTCAAATACTATAAAAGTTAGATGATTATTAAAAATGTAATTAATTACTAATTATATTGGATAGGAGTATTATGTTATTTGATTCTCATGCGCACATAAACGACCCTGATTTAATTGATAGAGTTGAAGAAATAATTTCTAGCGCAAAAAAAAATAAAGTCAGCAAAATTACTTGTGTAGGTTATGATTATAAATCTAGTATGTTAGCGATTGATCTTGCTAATCAATATGATGAAGTATATGCCGCGATAGGAATTCATCCCTCTGAGGCAAGATCTTTCAACCTTGATTTAAGCTGGATTGAAGAAAATATGGATAATTCTAAAATCGTAGCTATTGGTGAAATAGGTTTAGACTATTACTGGGATAAAAACTATAAAGAAGAACAAAAAGAACTATTTATCAATCAAATAAAACTTGCAAACAAGTTAAAGAAACCAATTATCATTCATATGAGAGACGCTACAAAAGATACCTATGATATTTTAAAAGAGTACAAAGAACTTAGCACCCTAGGCGTGATGCATTGTTACTCATCTTCAAAAGAAGCGATGCAACAATTTATTGATTTAAATATGTATATTTCTTTAGCGGGGCCAGTAACCTTTAAAAATGCGCTTGTTCCAAAAGAAGTGGCTAAAGAAATAAGTTTAGACCATCTATTAGTTGAGACAGATTGTCCTTATTTATCTCCAGCACCTTATAGAGGAAGAACAAACGAACCAAGAAATGTTTTATATGTTGCGAAAGAAATAGCTAATTTAAAGGGAGTAACCTTAGAAGAAGTTATGAAGAAAACATATGAAAATACTTGTAAATTATATAATATTGAAATGAAAGAGGAATAAAAATGGGATTAATAGCCGGAATTGTTGGGCTTCCTAATGTAGGAAAATCAACTCTATTTAATGCAATAACTAATGCTAATGTATTAGCTGCGAATTATCCGTTCGCAACAATTGAACCAAATATAGGGGTTGTAGAAGTTCCTGATCCACGAGTTGATGTTCTAACAGAGATGTATCACCCTAAAAAAACAATTTATACTACTTTTGAGTTTAGAGATATTGCTGGACTTGTTAAAGGAGCATCAAAAGGAGAAGGATTGGGAAATCAATTCTTATCTCATATTAGAACCTGTGACGCAATTGTTCAAGTAGTAAGATGCTTTGATGACCCTAATGTGATTCATGTTGATGGTTCAATAGATCCTCTAAGAGATATTGAGACAATTTTAATTGAATTAATATTTGCGGACATGGAAGTTATTGAAAAGAGAATACCAAAAATAAGAAAAAGAGCTGAATTAAAATTAGATGCTGAGGCTGTATTAGAGTATAAAACACTTTTAAAGATGAATGAAACTTTAAAAGCTGAAAAACCTATTAGATCTTTGGATTTAACGTTAGAAGAAACAAAATTAATTAAGAATTTTTCTTTTTTAACTGCTAAACCAATGGTTTATGTTTGTAATGTAGCAGACGACGAATTAATGGATTATTCAAATAACAAATATGTGAATAAAATTCAAAAAATAGCAAACAGTGAAAATTCTAAGACAGTTGTAATTTCAGCTAAGATTGAACAAGAATTAGGAGAATTAGATTTAGAAGATAAAGAAATGTTCATGGAGGATTTAGGTATCACTCGTTCTGGTTTAGACGAACTGGTTGGAGTAAGTTACGAATTGCTAGGATTAAAAACATTCTTTACAGTTGGTACAGATGAAGTTAGAGCGTGGACGTTTAAAGACGGCATGAAAGCTCCTGAGTGTGCTGGGGTAATTCATACCGATTTTCAAAAAGGATTCATTAGAGCGGAAACAATGAGCTATGAAGCATTGATTCAAGCTGGTTCGGAGAGTAAAGCGAAAGAACTTGGAAAATTTAGATTAGAAGGAAAAGAATACATTGCTAAAGATGGAGATATATTTAATTTTAGATTTAATGTATAGGTGGTAATATGAGAAATAATTATGAACTTGTTGAATTATTAAAATTAAGACAGTTAAAAATAGCTACTGCAGAATCTATTACTGGCGGCAAATTAATTAGCACTTTAATAGAAGTTCCAGGTGCTTCAAAAATAACAGAACAAAACTATATTGTATATTCTAACTTAGCGAAAATAAACGTATTAAATGTTAGTAAAGAAACAATAGTTGGGTTTGGTGTTGTATCAAAAGAAGTTGCTTTAGATATGGCTCGTAATCTTCAAAGGATGACTAAGGCTAATATCTCTGTGTCAACAACAGGAGAAGCAGGACCAACAACAAGTTCAGAACATACCAAAATTGGTACAGTTTGTATCGCTATTATAATTAACTCTAAAGAATTTCTGTTTGAAAAGCATTTTCAAGGAGATAGAGTTGAAATCATTAATAAGACAGTAACTTTCATAATTAATGAGTTATATAATCTGATTAATTAAAAATAAACTTTCGTTTTTTATACGAAGGTTTTTCTTTTGTAAAGCGTTTTCATTCCAAATGAGCATTGTAAGATTTGCAAAAGTAATATATAATTTAAAATTGAAGTTAATAAAGGTCGTATATATTCGATAATATGGTTCGAACGTTTCTACCTTATCACCATAAATGATAAGACTACGGCTACTCATACAAAATTACAACTATAAATTGTTGCCTATTTTTTTGTTATGTCTAGCCTTGGAGTTTATCTAGGGCTCTTTTTTATGGCTTTTATTGACAAAAAAAATATGGAGGATGTATTTTAATGAAAAAATTTGCTTCAAGTATCAATTCCTTCTTCAAAATTGAAGAAAGAGGATCAACTATTACTAAAGAAGTTCTTGGTGGTTTAACAATCTTCTTGGCAATGGTGTATGTTCTACCTGTAAACGCTGGAATGTTATCAGCAACTGGTATGAATTTCGGCGCTGTATTTGCTGCAACAGCAATTGCTGCAGCCGTGGCTAGTTTGATGATGGGGTTATTTGCTAACTACCCAATTGGACTTGCATCAGGTATGGGTGTCAATGCATTTTTCACTTATACAGTTGTTTTTGGTTTAGGATTCTCTTGGCAAGAAGCATTAGCTGCTGTACTTGTATCTGGAGTTTTATTCTTAATTATCTCTTTAACTGGACTAAGAAAAAGAGTAATTAACGCTATTCCTAAGAATCTAAAAATTGCTGTTGGTGCAGGTATTGGTTTCTTTATCGCATTCATTGGATTTAAAAATGGTGGTATCATTGTTTTTGATCCTGATGGTACATATGTAACATTAGGTGTATTAAGCAACCCAACGGTTTTATTAGCACTTTTTGGTATCATTCTTGTTTTGGTATTGCATTCACTTAAATTAAAAATAAGTAAATTTGCAATTATCATCGCTATCATGACAACAGGTTTATTAGGCGTTCTGTTAGGTTTGATTTTCCCTGATTTGGCTGTTCATATGCCATCCTTCGCATCTGACAATACAGGATTGTTATCTTCTCTAGGGTTAACATTTGGACAAGCTTTTAAAGCACTTCCAAGCTTATTAGCTAACCCAGTTTCATATGCGGTTATATTTACATTCTTATTTATTGACTTCTTTGATACAACAGGTACATTGGTTGCGGTTGGTCATGATGCAGGGTTATTAAATAAAGATGGCGAATTAATTAATGGAGAAAAAGCTTTAGTTGCTGATGCAACAGGAACTATTGTCGGGGCTATATTAGGTACATCAACAGTAACATCATATGTTGAATCTACAACAGGGATTAAACAAGGAGCAAGAACTGGATTATCAGCTGTAGTAGTTGGTGTTTTATTCTTAGTTGCATTATTATTCTACCCATTGTTCTCATTTGTTGGTTCAATTCCTGTTTCTTTCGGAACAACATTCCTAGGAACTTTCTATAATGTATCTATATTTGTTTCACCAGCAACATCACTTGCATTAGTTTATGTAGGTACGTTGATGGTTGGACAACTAAGAGAAATAGACTGGAAAGATGATGTAGCTGTTACAACTACTTTCATAGTCATTATAATTATGATGTTAGCTTTCTCAATTGCAGAAGGTATCGCATTTGGATTCATAATCTATGTAATCTTAATGCTTGCTTCTAAGCGACATAAGGAAGTAGACCCAGTTATGTATGTACTCGCTGGTTTATTTGTTATCTATTATATTTTGAAATTCACTGTACTTATGTAATTTGAAAGGGAGGACTTAGTCCCCCCTTTTTTTGAAAAAATTTAGGAGGAGAGATAAAATATGAATGAAAAAATGATTTTAGGGATTCATGAAAAACCAAAAAAAGGCAAATGGATTGCCTTAAGTTTTCAACATGTATTTGCAATGTTTGGAGCTACAATTTTAGTTCCAATGTTAACTGGTTTACCAATTTCAGTTGCTTTATTTGCTTCTGGTTGTGGAACACTTATTTATATTCTTTGTACTAATGCTAAAGTACCGGTATATTTAGGTAGTTCATTTGCTTATATAACTGTTGTTGCTGCTGTATCGGGTTATTCTGAAACGGGAGTAGGGCATTATGCAAGTGCACTTACGGGGCTATTTGTAGTAGGGATAGTGTATGTTATTATCTCGCTTATCATTCGATTTATAGGTAAAGAGTGGATACATAAAGTATTACCGCCAATTATCATCGGACCGATGATTATGATTATTGGGCTGGGTTTATCGGGAGTAGCGGTAAGTAACGCCGGTTTGAGTTCAGGAAGCCCAGACGCATGGAAAGATATATTAACAGCTGTAGTATCATTTTCTATAGTAGTGTTAGTAGCACTTAAAGGAAAAGGATTTTTAAAAATAATACCATTCTTAATTGGAATTGTTGGCGGATATTTATTCGCTGCGATTATAGGGAATATTGACTTTTCTGATTTTGTAGCGGTAATTCAAAACCCAACGCAATGGTTTAAAATACCTGAATTTATGATCTTGGGATGGAAAGAAGGTAGCGCTAATTTTTTAGGAACTAATATTACTTTCTATCAAATAAATTTAACTGCAGTGTTAACGATTGCACCGTTAGCATTTGTTACAGCTGCTGAACACATTGGCGATCACGCTGTATTAAGCAAAATTGTAGGAAAAGATTTCTTGAAAGATCCAGGATTAGATAAAACATTATTAGGTGATGGTTTAGCAACTGCATTTTCAGCGTTAATAGGTGGTCCAGCTAATACAACCTATGGAGAAAATACATCTGTTGTTGGTATGACTAAGATTGCATCAGTATGGGTGATTGGCGGAGCTGCAGTCATAGCAATTCTTCTTTCATTCATTAATGTTTTCACTACATTAGTATCAACAATACCAGCTTCTGTTATGGGTGGAATTTCAATAATACTATATGGTTTTATCGCTTCAAACGGATTAAGAGTATTGAGTGAAAGTAAAGTTAATATGGCTAATTTAAGAAACTTAATAATTGTAGCTACTATGCTTGTGCTTGGCTTAGGAGGATCATTATTAGCAATAGGGAATTTCCAAATATATGGAATGTCTCTTGCCGCTATAGTGGGTATCATTCTAAACTTTATTCTGCCAAAAGAAAAAAAATCAGATAAAAAAGAAATATAAATGATTGAAAGTTACTCTTTAAAAGTATAGAATATATATATACTTTTTTGGAGGTGCATTTTATGGACTACAATAAATTAACAAAAAAACAATCAGGAATTGTATTTCTGATTGTTTATGTATTCTCAATGGTAATAGCTTTATTAGTTGTTAGTTTTGGGAAAAATAATAACTTGAATCCAATTGCAACTATGTTAATCGCTGACATAATTATGACTTTTATAGTTTTTTTAGTGGGGAGTGTATTAAAAAACGCTTCACTTTACGATCCATATTGGAGTGTAATTCCTCCATTTATTTTATTCGTATGGATAGTGTTTTATTTTAAAACTATTAATTTCGCAACAATACTTTTACTAGTTTCAATTTTATTTTGGGCAACAAGACTTACTGTTAACTGGTGGAAAAACTGGAAAGGTTTTGAATTTCAGGATTGGCGTTATGATTCTCTCAAAGAAAGAAACGAACGAATATACCCTATAACGAATCTTTTTGGAATACATTTAATACCTACACTTGTTGTTTATATTCAAATGATTAATGTGTATCGAACTCTAGAAATAGCTAGTGTTAATTTAATCTTCATTATTGGATTCATCATTGCTATAATAGCGCCAGTTTTACAGTATGTTTCTGATAAGCAAATGGATGTTTTTAGATTAGAAAACAAAGGTAATAATAGAACTATAAATGTAGGAATATGGCGATTTTCACGACATCCAAACTATTTTGGTGAAATTCTCTTTTGGCTAGGCTTATACATTATGTATTTTTCTAATATTATGAGAATAGACATTAATATAATATATCCAATTTTCATGATTTTACTATTCTTATGTATCAGTATTCCTATGATGGAAAACAAACTTAAGAACAGACCGGGTTATATAGAATATCAAAGTGAAGTTTCAGTCTTAATTCCACTTCCTAGAAAGCCTCAAAAATAGGTTAAAACTACTTAAAGTTGTATTGACATATTGGATTATATGATATATAATCTTCTAGAGAGAGTTATGTATTTTAATATAACTTGTTATGCAAAGAGGAGCGTTTGATGAAAAATTTTAAAAAAATCTTGGCTGCATTACTTCTAGTATTAGCAATCGGTGGATTAACTGCTTGTAGCCAAATGAACAAAGTAACAACTTATTTTGAAGATCAAGGGTATGTTCGTTACAAATATAATAATATTGGAGATTCTTTACTGTTTTCAATACATGATGATTTAGTAGTAGAAGAAGCCTTAAGACTTCATGAAGACACTAATAATGAAGAAACAACAACAGTAGTTACAGATGCTGATTCTACAGTTACTACAACTGCAGCAGCTAGTAACTCCGATATATATTATGGATTTATTTCTTATGCATTTTCAAATGATGATTATGCAGTAGTTATTATGGAGTTTGAATCAGAAGATTTTCTAGCTGAACGATTAGCAGATAGCACTGTTTTGCAAACTGCATTTGAAGGATTAGACCCAGCCGATTATGTTAACGGAAACTGTTTGTTAATTGTTTTAGATGAATACGTTGATAACTATGATGAATTTGTTCAAATATTCCAAGGTTTATTAGAACCTATCGAATAACAGAAAACATAAAAGATAATTAAATAATAGCGTTTGTCAATGTTTTTATATGGACAAACGCTTTTTATTATGTTATAATTACCGACGTGATTTAATCACCTTGCTACGCAAGTAGCCAATAGACCAGAAGGAGGATAATTTATGAAAAGATATGAAATCATGTATATCATTCGTCCGAACCTTGAAGATGGCGTTAGAAACGCTCAAATTGAAGAATTAAATGGAATTTTAAATAATTTCGATTCTCAAAATCTTAAAGTAAGCGAATGGGGCATAAAAGATTTAGCATATGAAATTGATGACTGCAAAAAAGGTTATTATGTTCTTTTAGACGTAACAACTAATGTTGAAGCAATTAATGAACTAGACAGAGTAATGAAAATTAGAGAAAACATTATTCGTCATATCGTTATCGCAAGAGACGAACAATAGGAGGAAAATATGTTTAATAAAGTTGTATTAATCGGGAGATTAACAAAAGATCCTGAACTAAGATACACAAGTACAAACAACCTTCCAGTTTGCTCATTTACATTAGCTGTTAATCGCCCTTATTCAGTTCAAGGTACCGAAAGAAATGCTGACTTCATCAGTTGTACTGCATGGAGAAAACAAGCTGAAAACATTCATAAATATGTATCAAAAGGAAGTATGGTTGCCGTTGAAGGTAAAATACAAACTAGAGACTACATGGATGAAAAAAACAATGTTAGAAGATATGTTACAGAAGTAGTATGTGATTCAGTTGTATTTCTTGATTCAAAGAATAGTAATAATAGCGATTATAATGCTCCAAATGAAAATAGCAACAAAGATGAGGAAGATGAATTACCAAAAGGTAATTTCAATAACGTAGAAGACGATCTACCATTTTAATTAAGGAGGATTATAATGCCAAGACCAGGATTTAAAGGTGGAAATAGAAAAAGCCGTAAAAGATGTTATTTCACAGAAAATAAAATCAAATATATAGATTTCAAAGAATATGAAATGTTAAGAAGATTTATTTCAGATCGTGGAAAAATCTTACCAAGAAGAGTTACTGGAACGAAAGCTTACTTTCAAAAGCATTTAGCTGTTGCAATTAAACGTGCACGTTTCATGGCTTTATTACCATACGTAAAAGAATAAAAACTTAAAGGCTTGTATTAAGCCTTTTTTATTTGAATTATTATTATTTTTTTAAATCCAAGATTTAAAAGAGAGTAGCCATAAATACATGGTTACTCGTTTGAAAAACTGTGATTTTGTGATATAATTATTCTAATCAATTTATATGAGAGGCAAACTATGAATAAACAACTTAGAACCCAAGTAATCATTGTATCTGTGGTATATATGGTATTGATTGCTTATGGGATTTTATTTATTAAGCCGAATTTAGGAAATCAGTACTTTGTATTTTATGTAGTCCTAATTTTGGTTATTCTGTTCGCGCTAGTAATTCAATATCTTGTATCAAAGAGTAAACGTTCTAGAATCACAGACTTAGAGAATAGAATAAAAGAATTGAATTCAATGAACAAATATAAAGTTAATAGTGAAGATATCGCTCTCAATTATTTACCTGTTGGGATTATTCTTTATGATGAAGTTTTCAGTATAAATTATGCGAATTCACAGGCGAAGGATTATTTTTCTAATGTTTTAGTGGGAAGAAGTCTAGAATTCATAAGTAAGGATCTTTCAGAAAATATCTCTAGAAGAATCGGAAAATTTATTTTAGATGTTTATGATAAAAAATTTGATATTATTCATTATCCAAAAAACCGCACAATTTACTTATTCGAAGTAACAGATCGCGAATTAATGAAAGAAAAATATCAAAACAATATTGATGCGATTGGTGTATTGAAATTAGATAATTTTTATGATGCTACTCAAGATTTAGATTTTCAAGATAAAGCAAATATTCAAGGGCTTCTATTAGGCGCTATTGATAGTTGGTGTTCAAAACAAAACATCTATTTTAATAACTTGAGACCTGAGAAAACAATTATTTTCTTAAATAAACACCAACTAGATCAATTAATCAAAGAAAAGTTTCAAATTATGAATACAATTTCTGATATATCTCAAAACAATGATTTAAGAATTACATTATCAATTGGTGTTGCTTGTTTTGAAGGGAACGCAAAAGAATTAGGTGAGGCTTCAGAAGAAGCTTTGAATTTAGCGGAAGAACGTGGTGGAGACCAAACGGTTGTAAACTTAAAAAATCAACCGCTTAAGTTCTATGGTGGAAAAACGAATACTGCAGAAAAACGCAGTAAAATCACTGCTAAAGTAAACTCAAAAGCGCTTGAAGATTTTATAGAAGGGGCTAAAAATGTATTTATTATGCCTCATATAGCGACGGATTTAGATGCTTTAGGTTCAGCTATTGGTGTTTTGGAAATGGCTTTAGCAAAAAATAAAAAATCAAGAATAGTTCTAGATTTTAATAATATGGATCAAACTTGTCATAAAGTAATAGAAATGTTGAATCAAGAATATATTAAGTTATTAGAGTACATAATTGAACCAGATGACGCATTATCTGAATCATCAGATGATTCATTGTTGATAATTGTCGATCACCATTCAACTGTACAAACTATTGAACCGAGATTAATCGATAGAACAAAACATATAATTGTAATTGATCATCACAGAAGAATTGATAATGTGTTATCAGACGTGTTAATAAACTATGTTGAACCGTATGCATCAAGCTCTGTCGAATTAGTAACTGAAATGATAGATTTATACGAAGTGAAAGTAACAATAGACCCATTTGAAGCTACTATTATGCTTGCTGGTATGTTAATTGATACCAATAATTTCTCTTACAGAACTGGGGCGAGAACCTTTGAAGCAGCTGCTAGATTAAAACGTTTTGGAGCGGATCCATTTAAAGCTAGACTGATGTTAAGAGAATCTCTAGATGATATTAGAACAAAAACAAATCTTATAAATCAAGCAAGAATTGTATCTAATCATTTTGCCATTGCACAGTTGCCAGAATCAGACTTATCAGACCGTGTTCAATTGGCAAAAACAGCAGATGAATTATTAGAAATTGATAACATAATCGGAGCATTTGCAATAGGAAATATTGGCAATGGAGAGATTGGATTATCAGCGAGATCTATTGATAAATTTAATGTGTCTATTATTATGGAACGATTTGGCGGAGGTGGTCACCTTAACAATGCGGCTGCACAAGTTAGAAATACTTCAATTATTGAGGTCGCAGAAAAAATCGAAGCGATAATCAATGAGACCTATAGGGAGGAATTACAAATGAAACTTATATTGATAAAAGATGTTAGAGGAAAAGGAAAAAAAGGTGATATAATTGATGTAGCAACGGGCTACGGAAATTATTTACTAACTTCTAAACATGGAGTTGCTGCGAATACAGCAAATATAAAGGCACTAGAATCAGAAAAAGAAAAACTTTCTATTGAAGCAAATAAAGAATTAGAAAAAGCTAAAAAATTAAAAGCCCAAATAGAAGAAAGTCCAATTATTCTATCTGTTAAGACTGGTGAATCAGGGAAATTATTTGGTTCAATAAATACAAAACAAATAGCAGAAGAACTTAAAAAGTCCTATTCTCTAAATGTAGATAAACGAAAAATAGAATTAAGTGATAATATTCATTCATTAGGTAATTATGAAGTGAAAATTAAACTTCACAAAGATGTAACAGCAACAATAAACTTACAAGTGTTAGAAGAAGAAAAATAATCGGAGGGTTTTCATATGGAACAACAAGTACCTGCTAATATAGAAGCTGAACAAGCTGTCTTGGGGACAATATTTTTCGAAAATTATATGATGAAAACTATTGCGGATAAGTTAATAGAGTCGGATTTTTACTATCCTGCTCATAAAGTTATCTTTAAAGCCATGAAAGAACTCTACGCACAGGGAGTATCTATCGATTATTTAACTGTTTTTAGTCATTTAGAAAGTATAAATCAATTAGCGAAAGTAGGGGGATTAGAATATATCACTCAACTCGCTAATGAAGTGCCTTCAACAGCGAACTTTCTTGACTATATTAATATAGTAAAAGATAAGGCTATCTTAAGAAAATTACAAGATACTTGTAATGGAATTTTAGAAGAATCAAAATTAGTGGATAATACAGTACAATTTATTGATGACGTTGAAAAGAAAATCCTTTTAGTTACAAAGGAAAGAAGGTCATCAGACTTTGTGGAAATTTCTAAAGTTGCTCATCAAACAATGGAAAGTATCGCTTTAAATGCACAAAACAGAGCTGATATTACAGGTTTAGATACAAAATTTCACATGTTAAATAAATTAACACTGGGGTTACAACCTTCAGATTTAATCATAATTGCGGCTAGACCGTCTGTTGGTAAAACAGCTTTTGCTTTAAATTTAGCACTGAATGTTGGAAACCTTAAAAGGAAGCCACACATTGCCTTTTTCTCACTGGAAATGGGTAACGAACAATTAGTTATGCGTTTATTATCTTGCCAAGGGCAAGTAGATAATACATCACTAAGAAAAGGGGATCTTAACCCTCAAGATTGGGAAAGACTTCAACACGCCGCTAAAGCCTTAGAATCTACAAATATTTATTTTGATGATTCAGGTACTGTTAGAGTAACTGAGCTTAGATCAAAATGTAGAAAACTTAGACAAGAAGATAAACTTGATTTAATTATTATTGACTACCTTCAATTACTAAGTGGATCTGGAGACTATAAAGGAAACAGAGTTCAAGAAGTATCTGAAATTAGTCGTATTTTAAAGGAAATGGCCCGAGAGTTAAAAGTTCCTGTAGTAGCTTTATCACAGCTATCTAGAAACTTGGAACGTCGTGAAAACAAACGTCCAATTATGGCTGACTTAAGAGAGTCTGGATCAATTGAACAGGATGCGGATATTATTATCTTCCTATACAATCCAGCGGAACAAGATCAAGATGAATCGAATAGAAATCACGTTAACTTTGATATAGCAAAAAACCGTTCGGGAGTAATCTCAAACTTCTCATTATTATTTAATAAAAATATGTCAAAATTTAACAATGTAAAAATTCAAAGATAAGAAGAAAAAATAAGGACATTCAATGTCCTTAATTTATGGGGTATGAATATGATAACAGACAGATTAGAACAAATCGAAATGAGATATAAAGAAATCACTAAATTAATGTCAGATCCAGAAATAGCTACTGATGTTAAAAGAGTCACTGAATTAGCTAAAGAATTCTCTGGACTAGAAAAAATAGTGACGAAATATAAAGAATATAAAGATCTAATAGCTCAAACAACCGATTTAAAGATAATGGGAAAAGATAATGACCAAGAAATTCGCGAATTAGCTGAGATGGAATTAATTGATGTAACTGAGAAAATTCCAACAATAGAAAGCGAATTAGAATTATTGCTAATACCAAAAGATCCTAACGATGAAAAGAATGTTATTGTTGAAATCAGAGGAGCTGCCGGTGGTGATGAAGCTAATATTTTTGCAGGGGATTTATATAGAATGTATAATAAATTTGCAGAATCAAAAGGTTGGGAAATTGAACTTTTATACATAGAGCCCAAAGACTCTGGTGGATTTAGTCAAATCGAATTTATGGTTAAAGGTGATTCAGTTTACGCACAATTGAAGTACGAATCTGGTGTACATCGCGTTCAAAGAGTTCCTCAAACAGAATCTAGTGGTAGAATACATACTTCAACGGCTACTGTACTGGTTATTCCTGAAGCTGAAGAAATTGATTTCACTCTAAATATGGAAGAAGTACGTGTAGATACATATAACTCATCAGGACCTGGTGGACAATCAGTAAATACTACAAAATCCGCAGTAAGAGTAACACATATTCCTACAAATACTGTAGCTCAATGTCAAGATGGTAAAAGCCAACATAAGAACAAAGCTTCGGCTCTAAAGATTTTAAGAGCTAGATTATATGATAAAATTCTTCAAGAAAAACTTGAAAAAGAAGGTGCTGAAAGAAAATCTAAGGTTGGAGCGGGGGATCGTTCTGAAAAAATTAGGACTTATAATTACCCGCAAAATAGAGTTACCGACCATAGAATTAATTTTACTATTCAGCAGTTAGATAAGATTATCGATGGGGGATTAGATCCAATAGTTGAAAACTTGATAGCTGAAGAACAAAAAAGAAAGTTAGAAGCAGAATAATGCCAAGCTATAAACAAGCTTTAGAAAAAGCAAATAAATTAACAAGAAAAAACAATAAAGAAACAAGTGCAACCAAGTTATTGATGTTGCACTTTTCTGGTCTTGAACCAACTGAATTATACTTACAATACGAAAAGGAAATGCCTGAAGATAAGTATATTACGTATTTTGAAGCTTTAGATAAATACTTAATAAACAATATCCCCGTTCAACAAATAATAGGCTTTGTTTATTTCTATGGTTATAAATTTATGGTAGATGATCATGTATTGATTCCGCGATTCGAAACCGAAGAATTAGTTGCTAATGTTTTAATGTTGTATGATGAGTATTTTGATGGTCAATCTATAGATTTAGTAGACATAGGAACAGGCTCTGGATGTTTAGCTATTTCTCTAAAAAAGGAAGAAGCGACTAATTTTTCAGTAACAGCAACAGATATCAGTTTAGAAGCTATTGAAGTAGCTAAGAAGAATGCTGCCATTAATGAAGTAGCTGTGGATTTTCTAGTTGGAGATATGTTAAAACCAGTAATGGATAAAAAATTTGATATCTTGGTCTCCAATCCTCCATATATACCACAAGATGAACAAGTGGATGACATAATATATGATAATGAGCCTCACATAGCTTTATTTGGTGGCGTAGACGGTTTAAAATTTTATCGAGAGATATTAGCTGATGCAAAGCATATATTAAAGGAAAAGGGAATGATAGCGTTTGAGCATGGTTATGATAAAGCCGAACAA
This sequence comes from Mycoplasmatota bacterium, assembly GCA_016342455.1. Lineage (GTDB taxonomy): Bacteria > Bacillota_I > Bacilli_A > Izemoplasmatales > Hujiaoplasmataceae > 4572-104. Next base: position 22,595 of record JAEIOE010000025.1, read on the forward strand.
TTAAGAGCGATTGCTAAGGAAAACTTTCCTCTCGCAAAAATATTTACTTTAAAAGATATGCAAAAGCTTGATAGAATGACTTTTGTAGTAAACGGATTCTAAATAAAAAGTTTATGAAAATGGGAAGGTTATACAAATTAAGAATCTGATTGGTCATAGTAACGAACTGTATAAGATAAATATGGAAAACGTTGAATGGGCGATTTTAGAAAAGTAAAAAAAATACAAATTGAAGCATAAATAAAAACATCACAAATAGCTTGTGATTTTTTTTTAATAATAATAATATATATATTATTAGGAAAGAAACAAAATATTTTTCAAATAAAAACTGTTGACATTTACTGAAAATGACTTATATTATAATAGTGAAATGAGGGATACTATGTCAAAAAAATTAGTGATTGTAGAATCGCCAGCTAAATCAAAAACTATTGGACAATATCTTGGAGATGATTATATTGTTGAATCATCAGTAGGACATATTAGAGATTTAGCCGTAGTAGGACCAGGAGGTTTGGGTGTTGATGTCGAAAATGATTTCAAGCCTACCTATGTAGTTCTAGATGATAAGAAAAAAGTAATACATAAATTAAATAAAGCATTAAAAGATGTAGATGAAGTTTATCTTGCTACTGACCCCGATAGGGAGGGAGAAGCAATATCTTGGCATCTAGCGGAAACACTAAATATAAAAGATCAAAAAGTTTATCGTGTTATATTTAATGAAATAACAAGGAAAGCAATTAGCCAAGCTTTTGAAGTTCCTGGTGAGATTGATAGAGATTTAGTTAATTCTCAAGAAACAAGAAGAGTTCTTGATAGAATTATCGGATTCAAATTATCAAAATTATTACAATCAAAGATCAAATCAAAATCAGCAGGTAGAGTTCAATCTGCAGCTTTAAAGATTATCGTGGATAAAGAAAAAGAAATCGCAGCCTTTATTATTGAAGAATACTATGAAGTTTATGCTGAGTTTGAAGGAGTAGTCGCTAAACTAAATAAGTTAAGCGGAAAAGAACCAACAATTTCCACAAAGGAAGAATCTCAAAAGTTATTAGATTCATTAAACACTGAATTTGTCGTTGATAGTATTGAAACAAAACCAACCACAATAAATCCAAAAGCAGCTTTTATTACTTCTACGTTACAACAAATGGCTTCGAACAAATATAGTTTTTCACCAACAAGAACGATGAAAATAGCACAATCGTTATATGAAGGTATTGATATCGGTAATGAAACAGTAGGGTTAATTACTTATATGAGAACCGATTCAATTAGATTATCAGATACATTTATTGATGAAGCAAAAGCTTTTATCACAGGTAAATACGGTAAGAACTATTATGGTAACCAAAGAAAATCTGCGAATAAACAAAATGTTCAAGATGCCCATGAAGCGATTCGTCCAACGAGTGTTTTAAGAACGCCGGAATCAGTAAAGAAATATTTATCAGCACCGGAGTATAAAATTTATCAATTAATTTATGTTCGTGCTGTAGCTTCGCTTATGAAAGCGAAAAAAACTCAAACAACAGCAATGCTTTTACAAAATAATGAAGCGACGTTTAGAGTGGCTTCTACGAAACAACTTTTTGATGGATACTTAAAATTATATAAAGTCTTAGAAAAAGAAAATGATGTTGATGAATTGGATTTATCAATTTATAAAGTAGGAGATGTTTTGACTTCTACCAAAATATATGATAAACAATTATTTACAACACCACCAGCAAGATTTACAGAAGCTAGATTAATTAAAGAAATGGAAGACCAAGGTATTGGTAGACCATCAACTTATGCTCAAACAATTCAAACAATTAAAAATCGTAAATATGCAGAAATTAAAGAAAAGAAATTCTATCCTTCAGAACAAGGAACGCTAACAATAGAAAAACTAAATCAATATTTTAGTGAGTTTATCAGTTCTTCATATTCAAAAGATATGGAAACACTTCTAGATGAAGTAGCTGCAGGTAGAGTAGAAAGACTTTCAATCTTAAATGACTTCTACCAATACTTTATGCCTTTAGTTGATACTGCAAATAGCAAGATGGAAAAAGTAAAACCTAAAGAAACGGGTGAAGAATGTCCTAAATGTGGATCACCTATGGTTTTCCGAGTAGGAAAATATGGTGAATTCAAAGCTTGTTCAAATTTTCCTAAGTGTAAACACATTAAACAAAATGAAAATAAGGATAAACCAGAAGTGCTGAATACAAATGTTATATGCCCTACTTGTAATAAGGGAACACTTGTATTAAGAACGGCGAAAAAAGGAAAGAACAAAGGCAAGGAATTTTTAGCTTGTTCAAATTTTCCGAAATGCAAATATATCTCTCCGTTAAAAGTGGAAAAAGAAAGATGTACTAATTGCGATAATGTGATGGTTACTAATGAAGAAGGAATCACTTATTGCATAGATGAAAATTGTGGTTCAAAAAAATAGTAAATACAGAAACATCAATTGACACATACTGGGGAATATGTTAATATTAAAGCGCAACATTATGTTGCATTTCCCTGAAAGTGTTAATATAACACTTACCCTTCCTGAATTCGCTTCTTTATATAGGAGCGAATTTTTTTAAGGGAAGAAAAAATATGATATAATACATTTAGAATTTGGTGGTGATTGTATGGGTTTATTCCAAAACTTGTTTCAAAGTAAAGAGAAAAAACTAAAAGCTGAAAAGTTTAAAATAGGAATGATGAAGACTAGAAAGGGGCCTTTGTCGTCTTTGAAAGATGTTCTAACGAATTCTAAAAAGATTGATGATGACTTGTTTTTAAAACTAGAAGAGATATTTATTATGGCTGATATCGGAGTAGATACAGTTGTTGAATTTATAGAAAATTTAAGAGAAGCGGTGAAACGCGAAAAGATAGAAAAACCGATTCAACTTGAAAATAAAATAGTGGATAAGATGTTTGAATTATACCTTAAGGATGAGATTATCAATACAAACATTAGATACAATCACGATGGGCTAACAGTTATTCTTTTTGTAGGAGTTAATGGAACTGGGAAAACAACTTCGATAGGAAAACTAGCTTACAAAATTAAAGCAGAAGGCAAATCAGTTATGCTAGCGGCCGGAGATACTTTTAGAGCTGGAGCAATTAATCAGTTAAAAGTTTTTGGTGAGAGAGTGGATGTTCCTGTTGTCGCTAAAGAAGCTGGATCAGACCCATCAAGCGTAATTTTTGATGCGATAAGAAAAGCAAAAGAAGAGCATACAGATGTTTTACTTATAGATACAGCTGGAAGATTACAAAACAAAGTTAACTTAATGAATGAGTTAAATAAAATAAATAGAATCATTAAAAGAGAAATAAATGCTGAAGTATATGAAACGTATTTAGTTATTGATGCTACTACAGGACAAAATGGCCTATCACAAGCTAAGATTTTTTCTGAAGTTACTGATATAACAGGAATAATACTAACAAAACTTGATGGTACCGCTAAAGGTGGTATTGTGTTAGCGATTAGAAATAAATTAGGAATCCCAATTTCATTCGTCGGAATGGGAGAAAAAATAACAGACCTGGAGTATTTTGATATAGAAGATTATATTTATGGGTTATTCGCAGATTTTTTTGAGTAGGTGATAAAATGGATTTAATAGAAAAATTAAGATTAAATAAACTTTATGATATTTACGGTGAATTATTAACTGAAAAACAAAAAACTTATTACGAGTATTATTATTTGAAAGATTATTCTCTGTCTGAAATATCAGAAATTTTAAAGGTTAGTAGAAATGCTGTTCATATGCAATTAAAGAATGTGATTAGTCATTTAGAAAATTATGAAAGCAAACTTTTAATTCTAGATAAGAAAGAGCGCTTAAGAAAAGTAGTTAATAAAATCAATAAACAAGAACTATCTTTAGAAGAAATAGTTGAAGAAATAGAAAAGGTGTAGAATATGGCTTTTGAAAATCTAACAAGCCGCTTTCAAATGGCTTTAAGAAGAGTATCGGGAAAAGCAAAATTAAATATTAGTGACATTGATGAAATGATGAGAGAAGTAAGACTTTCTTTATTGGAAGCCGATGTTAACTATAAAGTGGTAAAAGAGTTTACTGAGGAAGTAAAACAACAAGCGTATGGAGAAAAAATTCTAAAAGGATTAAATCCAGGACAACAAGTTGTTAAAATTGTTAATGATGAATTAACAAAACTAATGGGTGAAAAAACGGTAGAATTAAATATAAAAGCTGAAGGTATGACTGTAATGCTTATGGTTGGTCTTCAAGGTGCCGGGAAAACTACTAGTGCAGGAAAACTTGCTAACTATGTAAGAAAAACCAATAATAAGAAACCATTATTAGTTGCTGCCGATATTTATCGTCCTGCAGCGATAGAACAGTTACAAACAGTTGGACAACAATTAGACATAGCCGTTTTTGAAATGGGTAAAACAAAACCAGAAAAAATCGTTAAAGAAGCTTTGGCTTATGCCAAAAAAGAAGGATTCGATTTAATAATTATAGATACAGCTGGTCGCTTGCACGTTGACCAAGCTATGATGGAAGAAATCAAAAATATCGAAGAAATAGCAAAACCAGATGAAGTATTACTAACAGTAGATGCAATGACAGGTCAAGATGCAGTTAACGTAGCTAAGAGTTTCCATGAAGCATTAACACTTACTGGATGTATTCTTACAAAGCTTGACGGTGACACACGTGGTGGAGCTGCGCTTTCAATTAGAAAGATAACCGATGTTCCAATTAAATTCTCAGGTACTGGTGAAAAACTTACAGATATCGAAGTGTTCCATCCAGAAAGAATGGCGTCAAGAATTCTTGGTATGGGTGATGTAATGTCTTTAGTTGAAAAAGCAACAGCTGAAATCGACGAAGATGAAGCAATGAACATGATGGAAAAAATGATGTCAGGCAAGTTTAACTATGACGATCTTTTAAAACAAATGAAAATGATTAAGAGAATGGGAAAATTTTCTGGGTTATTAAAAATGTTGCCTGGAATGTCTAGTATGGCCAATATGGACAAAGTAGATGACAAGCAACTTAACTTCATTGAAGCAATTATTGGTTCAATGACAAAAGACGAAAGAAAAAAACCAGAACTAATCGAAAGAAGTAGTTCTAGGAGAAATCGTATATCAAGAGGGTCAGGTAGATCTACAACAGAAGTAAACAGATTAATAACTACTCTTGAAAAACAAAAGAAAATGATGAAAAGATTCCAAGGAATTAATCCTGAAACAATGCAAAATGCTCAAAATCAAAGTCCCACAGCTATGCCGGGTATGATGCCAGGTCTTGGTGGAACCAATCCATTTCAAGCTAAAGAATCAAGAGCGATGAGAAGAAATAAAAAGAAAAAATAAAAAGAAAAAAGGCGGATTTTTTACCGCCTTTTCAATTATTATTTATTTGTTAAGAAACTTGATAAGAATCTATATACTGCATTTTCAGCACTGGTGTAATCTAGAATGATATCAGCTACGTCAAGCAATTCTAGATGTGCATTTTTTACACAAACACCAATCTCTGCATATTCAATCATTTCAATATCGTTATGCCCATCACCAATTGCGATTACTTGACTTTTATCAAATCCAAGATATTTAGCTACATGTTCTAAAGCCAATCCTTTATTGGATTCAGGAGTATAGATTTCTATGATAGAATCAAATTCACCACTAAGGTTCCATATTCTACAGCAAACTGTGCCATTGTATTTGTGATCAATGAATTTCTTCATGATTTCACCATGACCTTGTTTACCAATAATAATAAAACCGTTAGGGTTTTGAACAAGTGTATCTTTTAAATCTCCTACAATTAAATCGGTCGCTCCGTTAGCATGTAGTAATGGTTCGATAGCTTTTTCTTCCTTGTATAAATATATCGTATCGTATACTTCAGAAAAAGCATTACGTATATGTAATTTATTATTTTCAAAAATATCAATGATGATTTCTTTATCAATGGTATAATTTACTTCTTTAAATGATTTGTCTCGAGGATGTGTAATTAAACCACCATTATAATTAATAATTGGTGTATTTAAGTTGAAATGCTCATATACAAATTTAGAACTTCTATAAGGTCTTCCAGTTGCAATAACGATTTTATGACCCATATCCTGTACTCTTTTCATGAATTCACATAGTGTTTCTGATAGTGAATCAAAATCATAAAGGATAGTTCCATCTAAATCTAAAGCAATTAAGTATTTATTCATATTATCACCTGTAATATTATCTCATAGCTTTTCAATTTATGCAAATCATTTATTAGATTGAATTAAGAGGTAAATTAAGTTATAATTTATATATTAGTGGAGGAATTTATGTTACAAACTATAGAACTAAAATACCAGTTTATTCTTCTAGCAAGTGACTGGTCTCAAATTTGGCACGATACAAGATATTTTATACTAGGTTTCATCACAGGTATTATTCTTCTAATACTTTCTTTAGTATTTATTTTTTCTAGAAAAGAAAGAATTAAAACAAAACGTAGATTAAGTAAAACGATAGCTATAGATGATCATGAGCTACTCAAAATGATCGAGGATAAACAAAACACTTTAGTAAAAACAGTAAAACTAACTGATAATGGGTATTTTAAAGTCGCTCTAGATTTAAGTTTAGAATTATCGGAAGAGATATCTAGATACTATTTTCCTAATTCCAAGTATCCTTTGTATGAGTTATCTATTCAAGAAATTCTTGATTTGAGCACATATATTACAAAAAGATTTGATACGTTAATAAACGGTACCATAGTTAAAAAATTCAAAAATTATAGAGTGGCTACTGTAATGGATTTATTAAACACAAGAAAAAGAATTAATGATTCAAAATTAATGCAAGTGACAAGAAAATTAAAACTCCAACAAGTATACACTGTTGGTAGGGCAGCTATTAATTATGCTAATCCAATTTATTGGTTTAGAAAATTAGCGATAAAACCAGCCACAGTTTTAGTTACGAAAGAAATTTGTAAAAGAATAATTCAAATTTTTGGTGAAGAAACTAATAAAATATACAGTAAAGCAATATTTAAACAAGAAGATGAACAAAAGATTTTGAAAGAAATAGACGCTATTATTGGTGAGGAGGAAGAATAATGTTATTCAAACGAAAAAAGAAACCAGAAAGAATGGTTCCTGGTTTTGAAAGAACTGAAGATAACAGAGAATTCTTTATACCACAAATCAGAAAAATTGAAGATAAAAAAACTACGAGAAATAAGTTTGTTTCTCCCATTTTTGGTAATAGCGTAAAAGATGATGTGAATATTCCTCAAGATAGAAAAAATTCAGGTGACATTGATAAAAAGTATGACGCCTTTAGAAGCAAGAAGAAATTAACCAAAGAAGAGGCGAAAAGAAGATATGGTCATCAATACTATGAATTCATGTGTGTTGATAGTTCGGCTATGAAAAAAGTTCATAGCAAAGAAGGGCTAACAAATGAAGATCTTCTAAAAAGAGATACACCAATAGAACTGCCGAATCCTGAAAACATTATAGATAATCACGCAGTAGCTGTATCGGTTGACGATTTCTTTAAATCAGCTGAAACAAGTTTAGAAGAATCAAAACAAGAAGTGATAGAAGAGGACGTGCTTAAAGATATTATTCCTGAAGGGGAAGAAGTATTAAATGACTATGTAGAAGAAGAAAAAGAAGATGATGAAATCATTTATCAAGAGCCTGAAGAAGAAATATTAGAAGGGGAAGAAATTGCTTTCTCTGACGATTTTGAATATACGGAATACAAAGCACCCGAAACACCTATAAAAGCGAGGCCTGTGGAAGCTGCTACGGAAAAACAGAATTTATCTGCATATAAGTTACCTCCAGTTTCAATCTTCATGAAAGTCAAAGTTAAAATGGAAGAAGAACCTGTTTGGATAAAAGAAAACATTGATGTTATAAATCAAACAATGTTATCTTTTGGCATTGAAGGAGAAGTAAGTAATTATACAAAAGGACCTACGGTTACTAGATATGAAGTATCCTTAGGCAGTGGGGTTCCAACTAAGAAAATAACGTCTATCTCAGATAATATTCAAATGAGTTTATCTGCTTTATCTCTTAGAATAGAGGCTCCAATTCCTGGTAAAAATACAATTGGGATTGAAGTTCCAAATAAAGTAAGGGAATCTGTTTTCTTTGGAGATGTTATAGATAATGATTATTTCTTAAATTCAGAAGACCCATTATTATTAGCAATAGGTTTAGATATTGATGCGAAACCAGTTTATACATCGATAGAATCAATGCCACACGGTTTAGTTGCAGGTTCTACTCAATCAGGTAAATCAGTTTGTATTGCTTCTATTATTGCTTCACTGATCTCTAAAAACAAACCGGACGAAGTTAAACTAATGATGATTGACCCTAAAAAAGTTGATTTACAACAATTTGCCGATATTCCTCATTTGATTACACCAATTATTGATGACACTAAAATTGCGGTAGAATCTCTAAAATATATGGTGAATGAAATGGAATCAAGATACGATACACTTAAAAAGTTTAAAGCAATTAATGTTAAAGATTACTATAGTCGTAGAAGAATAGATCCGAATTTTGTTAAGATGCCAAGAATTGTTGTTATTGTTGAAGAAGCATCTGACTTATTATTAAGTGGTGGTTCTGAAGTGGAAGAACAAATCTTAAAACTTACGCAAAAATCAAGAGCTGTTGGGATTCACTTATTGTTAGCGACCCAAAGACCTTCTGCGGATATCTTAAAAGGTTCTATTAAAGCAAATATACCAACTAGGTTTGCATTTAGAGTTCCATCATCAATTGACTCAAGTGTTGTTTTAGATATGACTGGTGCTGAAAAACTGTTAGGAAAAGGAGATATGTTATTATCTGAAAATGGTATGGCAAGACGTCTTCAAGGAGCTTACTTATCTCCACAAGAGATAGAAGCATTAACTGATTTTATTAAGGTGCAAGCAAAACCTGAATACATGTTTAGTCATGAAAGCTTGATTGTACTGGCTAAAACCGGTGAAAGTATTGAAAGTATTGATGAATTATTTAAAGAAGTAGCTATCTACGTGGTAGAAGAAAAGAAATGTTCTTTAAATAAAATTACTCAAGAATTCGGAATCGGATTTAATCGAGCGACACAAATAGTAAATACATTAGAAAACTTTGGAATTGTATCAGAGAATGTGGGTACAAAACCCAGAAGTGTATTAGTTGAATTTGAAGATCTAGCAAAAATTTTTGAAAGTATAGAATAACATGGAGAAAGAAAACGTAGCTCAAGAAGCAAATTTAATTTTATTGGAAAATGAAAAGCTGATGAAGAAATCATTTAGAATGATCATCAGTTTTTTCTCTTTATTTATAACTTGTGCAGTTTTATTTATTGTTTTGCAACAAAACAAGTTCTTTATCTTTAATCTCAATAGAACTTTCAATAATGTACCTAGTCCATTTGTCGCAGAAATGTTCTCATTGATCTTTATCATTATTATCATTATAGGATTCTTCCTATATGTTGTATTTGCATATCAATTCATTCAAAGAAAGAATTTGAGTGAATCTGAGCAAATCGTTAGTTTAGATAAATTTGAAAAGTTGTATAGTGCTGTAGATATTTTTTCTATTGTACCAATATTCTTATTAATAGTTATGGTAATTAATGGCTTTTTCTTTTCTTTTGCGCAAGTGGAAGGTGTTTCTATGCAACCGACATTTTGTGATAATGATGCAGTAATAATAAAATATGTTGAAGAATACCAACATGACGATATCGTTATTCTAGAGCAAAACGATTTGTACTTAATTAAAAGATTAGTTGCTGTTCCTGGAGATAAATTAGTTGTGAACGCTTCAGGAGTTTACGTGAATGATATATTGATAGAAGATAATATGGGTAATTTTTATATAGCATATCAAGAGCTAATCATACCCGATGGTTATTATTTTGTATTAGGAGATAACCGAGACAATTCTGAAGATTCAAGAATGTTTGGTTTGAAGGCTAAAGAAAATATGTTAGGAAAAGTGATTTATAAGATATCAACGAATACTTGTCCTATTGAATGGTAGTGTCAAAAGTTTAATGGAAGAATGAATTAAGCGATATATTCTTGAGGTTTAAAAAGACTAGTTGAATATG
>JAEIOE010000026.1 GCA_016342455.1 Mycoplasmatota bacterium
TAAAAAAAGCACGATTTTTGTCCGTTTTAGGCCATTAAACGTGCTTTATATATATTTGAACTGCAAAAGTTAAGAAAATGCTCAATGATTGGATTCATTTTAGTTTTACAATCTTTCATTAAGTTTACCTTCCCTATCAAAATTAATTTATTATTATCTTTTATTATATCAAAGCTGATTACAAATACAAAAAACAACCACATAACTAAGTCAGTGGTTGCTTATTTTTATAATTGGCAGGGGCGGAGAGGATCGAACTCACGTGGACGGTTTTGGAGACCGCTGCATAACCATTTTGCTACGCCCCTAGGATTTTTGAGTCTGTTAATATTATTATATATTTGAGTCAATTAGTCAAGGTTTATTTTTTGAGGACAAGACTATGCAACTTGTCCTCAATTATTTTTCTCTAAGCTTTCTTTAATTCTTTTTCTTCTCGTAAACTCTTCTCGTTCTCTTTCTTCTAAAGTTTCACTGATGAATTTGATGTTTTCTTGATAGTCAGGAATAACAATATTTTTTAAAGCGTTTGCTCTCTTTCTAGCTTTTCTTATCGCATTTGCTAACTTGTATAATGAGTTATCTACTTCCGCTAATAAAATCGTTAAATCTCTCACCTTTAAAAAATACTTATATGCATAATCAAACTTTGTATTCGTACTAGATATTCCATATCTAATATTCACTTCTTGAGATTCATACAATACTTTCGGTATTTCTACTCCCATTACAGATCTATAAGTTATTGTTAAGCCATCATCTTGAGGTATTGCTTTTGCAATCTCATTTACTACACCTAAAGTAATATTTGCTTCTTGAAGTGCAAAGTAAGCTTTTTTATAAGTTTCTGTGATTTCATCACGAATTCCCTTAACTTTTGAATAGAGGGACATCATCTCTCTAATAAGAATATTTCTCTTTCTATCCATTAAATTATATCCTAATTCAGCTAACCTAATTGATTTGTTTAAAGCTAAAAGGTTTCCTTTGGTAGGAAATACATATTTATCAGGCATTTACATCGCCTCTTTATGAATTACGATTTTATCATCTATTTGAAATTCTCTAAAAGCTTTTTCTTGATTGTAGAATTCGTCAACTAGTTTTTCATCAACTCTATCTAATTCTGATTTAGGTAACACAGATAATAAACTCCAACCTAAATCAAGCGTTTCTTCTATTGATCTATTTTGATTACTATTTTGATTTAAGTAATGTTTCTCAAATAGATTTCCAAATTGAATATATTTTTTATCAATTCCGCTTAATTCATCCTCACCAATTACTGATGCAAGACTTCTCGCATCCATAACTCTAGCATATGATGCATATAATTGATTCATTAAATCTTGATGATCATCTCTTGTATATCCTTGACCGATACCATCTTTCATCAATCTTGATAATGACGGTAATACACCAACTGGAGGATAAACTCCTTTTTGATGTAATTCTCTACTTAGAACTATTTGTCCTTCTGTAATATATCCGGTTAAGTCGGGAATAGGATGAGTGATATCATCATTAGGCATAGTTAAGATAGGGATTTGTGTTACAGAGCCCTTAGAGTCTTTTACAATACCTGCGCGTTCATATAAAGAAGCTAATTCAGAATATAAATACCCAGGATATCCTTTTCTACCAGGTATTTCACCTTTACTAGAAGAAAACTCTCTTAATGCTTCACAATATGAAGTCATATCTGTAAGAATAACTAAGACATGCATTCCTTTTTCGTAAGCCAAATACTCCGCGGTTGTTAATGCACATTTTGGTGCAATCAATCTTTCAATAATAGGATCGTTTGAAAGGTTTAAAAACATAACTACTTTTTCTAATACACCAGCTTCTTCAAAAGATCTTTTAAAGAAATCTGCTACATCGTTTTTAACACCCATCGCGGCAAAAACGATACAGAATTCTTCCCCTTTTTTGTCTGCAATTTTTGCTTGTTTTACAATTTGAACAGCCAATTCGTTATGCGGTAATCCAGCTCCTGAAAATATCGGTAATTTTTGACCTCTAATAAGCGTTGTTAAACCATCAATACTAGAAATACCAGTATTGATATAGTTTCTTGGATACTCTCTAGCAACAGGATTCAATGGCAACCCATTAATATCTAATGTCTTCTCCACATAGATTGGACCTAATCCATCTATTGGACTTCCTAGACCGCTAAACATTCTTCCTAACACCTCTTTGGAAACACCTATCTCCATAGGGTGTCCTAAGAACTTCGCTGTAGTATTATTTAAAGATAATTCATTAGTACCCTCAAAAACTAAAACAGCAGCTAAGTTATCGTCAATTTCAACAACTCTACCATGTCTTATTTCTCCATTATTAAGTTTTATTTCTAATACTTCTTCAAAGGCAATGCCTCGAACATTGTCAATAAAGACAAGCGGACCTTTAATTTCATTCAGTCCGATATATTGAAGTTTCATATTATCTCCTCTTATCTAATAGAGTTTAAAGATTCATCAATCATTTTGTAATAGTCATCAAACATCGATAACTTATCATTTGGTATATCATATTTAATCTTAATTATTTTTTCAAAAATCCCTGTGCTAGTTAATAAGCTAAAAGCAAAACCTTGCTTAACTATATATTGAGCACGTTTATATAAATATAAAATAATCTCCATCATTAATAATTGTTTCTTAAGTGGGACAAATGTATCATCTTTATGAAAAGCATTTTGTTGAAGATATCCAACTCGAATTACTTTAGAAATTTGTAACACTAATTTTTGATCGTCTGGCAATACATCTTCACCAATAAGCTTAACAATCTCCATCAATTTATTTTCTTCTGCTAATATTGCAATTAATTTTTGTCTGTCTTGAATAAAATTGACTCCAACATTTTTATTAAACCATTTAGATAAATCACCAACGTATTCTGAATAACTTAAATTCCAATTGATAGCAGAATAATGTCGTGTATAAGCTAATTCTTTATCTAAAGCCCAAAAACATCTTACAAATCGTTTCGTGTTTTGTGTTACTGGTTCAGAAAAATCAGCACCTTGAGGAGAAATAGCTCCAACAATTGATACAGACCCTTCCGCATCGTTCAATGTTTTTACATATCCTGCTCTCTCATAGAATTGGGACAATCTACTTGGTAAATATGCAGGGAATCCTTCTTCAGCTGGCATTTCTTCTAATCTACCGCTAATTTCTCTTAACGCTTCGGCCCATCTTGATGTAGAATCTGCCATTACAGCAACATGATAACCCATGTCTCTATAATACTCAGCCATAGTAATTCCAGTGTAAATGCTCGCTTCTCTTGCGGCTACTGGCATATTTGAAGTGTTCGCTATCAAAATTGTTCTTTCAATTAACGGTTTCCCTGATTTAGGGTCAACTAAATCCTTAAACTCTTCAAGAGTTTGAGTCATTTCGTTTCCTCTTTCACCACAGCCAATATAAACAATAATATCTGCGTCACACCATTTTGCAAATTGATGTTGCATCATTGTTTTTCCGGTTCCAAATCCTCCAGGCACTGCGGCTGTTCCGCCTTTAGCTATCGGAAATAAAGTATCAATAACTCTTTGTCCCGAAATTAAAGGAACGCTTAAAGTAAGTCTTCTTGAGAATGGACGGGACTTCTTAATAGGCCAACGTTGTACCATAGTTAAACTATGTTTCACTGAAAATTCATCAACTATTTCCACTAATTCATCCGTTATTTTATATTTCCCGTCTTTTTTTACAGTTTCAACAAGACCTGATTTACCTTGCGGAACTAATAATCTGTGTATGATAAGTTCAGATTCTTGAACATAAGCAAAAACGTCGCCATGCGACAAATTATCTCCCTTTTTACAAGCAAACAATACATCCCATATTTTGGACTCATCTAAAGCTTTTACATTTGTCCCCGGAACGATAAAGTTTCCATCTGTTTTTGAAATTGCAGTTAAAGGTCTTTGTATTCCATCAAAGATATTCCCAATTAATCCTGGACCTAAATCCAAAGAAATCGGTTCTCCTGTACCATAAACAGGTTCTCCTGGTTTTAATCCTGTTGTTGATTCATATACTTGGATAACAGTATATTCTTTACTCATTGAAATAACTTCACCAAGTAATTTCTTTTCTCCAACATGAACCATTTCCATAATCTGAAAGTCAGTACTGTCTTTAATTTTTATAACTGGACCATTAATTGAATAGATTTTATTCATCATACACCTCAATTAATTCTTTATTGCTAATTTAGAGCTCTTATAGAACCATTGTTTCTTTTCTTCTAAACTGCTATCTATCAGTTGATCGGTTAATATTCCTTTTTCAATACAAATTGCTATAAAACCACCTATATTGATGCTTTTATCTTCAATTACGACATGCTTGTTCTTAAAATTTTCTTCGATAATTTTTTTCATGACAGTATCATTTTTTTTAATTTTAAAATGAATTTCATTACCACAAAAATCCTTAGCTATTTTTTTAACTAATAAAATCATTTTTTGTTTATATTGGTCTGTTTTAACAAATTTAAATAATTTATTCGTCACTTCTAAAAGAACGGATTCTAATAAATCACGTTTCTTTTTTATAATCTCTTTGTGATTTTCTACTATCATTCGATTTAAAGTTGATGAATACTCTTGATTCATCTCGTTTAATTCAATTTCTTTTGTTCTCGTAATCGTATCACTAATTTCTTCATTAAGAATTTTCATCTGTTTTTCTTGAATTGATTTGATCTCTTTTTCTAGTTCTTTAATCTTCTTGTTTCCAGATTCTTCAATTTCTTTTTGAAAATATTGATACACATTTTCTTGGAATACAGGCATTATTGACCACCTCTTAATTTCACGCCAATTGCGTCACTTACATACTTATCAATTTGTTCTCCAACATCAGTAGATCCGTGTCTATCAGGGATTTCTACGATAATTGGTGTTCTAAGTTTTAATTTCAATTCTGATATAACATCAGGACACTGATTAACAAGTTTTGTTGTAATTAATAGCACAGCATACTCTTTATTATTAACCGCTTTATCTAATTCTGCTAACACTTCTTGCCTTTCATGGATAACAACACCTTCTATTCCTACAAGGCGCATTCCCATTAACGTATCCGTGTTATCTGTTAATAAAAAGAATTTCATAATATTCTTTCCTTACAAACTATTAATAATCAATATTGAAATCAAGAGACCATAAATCGCAACACCTTCACCAAGTGCAACGAAGATAAGTGATTTACCAAAGTTCTTTTCATTTTCAGAAAAAGCTCCAATAGCCGCTGGTGCAGCAGCCGCAACTGCGATACCCGCACCTAAAGATGACATCCCAGTAGCTAAAGCAGCTCCTAAGAATCCTAATCCTTGAGCGATAGACCCAACAAAGCCCGTAGTTACAACATCGCCTTCAGCTGCCCATACACTAGATCCCGTTAATTGCCAAATAAATACAAAAGCAACTAAAGCAAAGAATAAAGATATATGTGTATATAATCTTGTTTTAGCTGATCTGCTATTCACTTTTCCTTGAAATACTTTAATAAGTGGTAACGTTATAAGAACCACAAATACTAAAGGTAATAAAATTTTTAATAACATAATATATCCTCCTATTATTCAAATGTTTCAAAAGGGTAACCGTCACCCACAAAATATCTTGAAAACATTTCGTAAAACTCTAATCTTAAAACTTGAATTCCTACAATTAATCCTTCAAGTCCCATTACAAATAAGTTACCTATAATTAATACCAATAATTGTCCAAAAATACTTGAAGACATATCCGTTAACGTATAGACAACCATCATCATACCCGCATGACTTAAGACAAATCCACCAACCCTTAAAAAGGACATTGTATTTGTTACATACGATAATAGCACTTCAAATAATTCAAATATGGATTCAATGATAAACCCTCCGATACTCTCTGGAAATAGTTTTTTTCCTTTTAAGAATCGTTCGAATGGATTTTTCATAACAATCAGAATTAATGGTAATATTACAAAAGCCAAAATAGTCAATGGATTAACAATATCTATTGTCCCTAATATTGAGGTAACAACAGCTGCAATAGCATAAACATAAAGCATTAACCCGGCAACTCCATTATGAGAAAAGAACAGTTCTGCATAGTTCTTCTTCCTTAACGAAATAATCATATGTAACATCATTGATGTAATAATTAACAAAGACCCTAAAGCAACTGTAGTAATTAACAGCGTCATTGTAAAATTAGGATCCATTACATGAATTGGTTTTCCTGTAAAACCAAAGATGTTCGTAAAGATCGGTGTTAATATTTCCTCATTACCAAAGAAAGAACCATATAGGAAACCAAATAGTGCAGATACTAGTCCAATACGAATAGCAACCGCTGCTAGTTTACTCTTTCCTTTACTTCTCTTATATATCAAGAAACCAATTAAAGAAAGTAATAAGCCTTGTCCTAAATCACCAAACATTATCCCAAACAATAACGAATAAGTTATCGCTACTATTGGTGTTGGGTCTATATCATTATATCCTGGTAATCCATACATTTCTACAAACATTCCAAACGGTTTAGCAAACCATGAGTTTTTAAGTTTTGTAGGTGGTTTTATTCTTTGATCTGAATCTGGTGGTAGTATTTCTACTTCTACCCCATCCATATCCGCAAACATCTTTTTAATCTTTGAACTATCTTTGTTTGTAACAAAGCCGTTAATAACAAAATTGTCACCAAGTACAACTACATATTTTTTTGACTCATTGATTTTTTCTAAGAAAATCAATTCACCTTTTACGGTGGTTAGTTTATTGATGTTTTCTTTAATAATCTCAGCTATTTCTTTTTCTACATCTGCTAATCCTTGTTCAGCAACTTCTATTTCCATTGTTAGTGATGCTTGAGCACTAACAGGTGTTCCATGTACAAAATCTGGAATATGAATTCTTTCAAAGAATAAACTTGAAAAAATATTATCTATTTCTCGTTCAAAATTGTTAGTGGCTAAATACATACACCAACAATAGTTCTTTTGTTCATGAAAGACTTTTAATATGTATGGTTTATTTTCATAATATTTAAGTTTTTCTATACTATCAATTGGCATTCGACCAACTCTAGTACTAATATATTCACAAGAAAACAAGTCATCTAAAGATATATCTAAATCTTCTATATTGTTTACTTGAATTAAAGCGTTTTTGTACTTCGTAATTAAATCTTCTATTTCATTTCTATGATTTGTAAGTTTCTTTAGTCTTTCATGGGTGCTATAAACATAGTCTTGCATGTTTTCTAAAGAATAATCCATACTGTATATAGCTACTTCAGGTATTTCAAAATTATTTTCTTTTTCTAAATCTTTAATTTCCTTGTAAATAATATCACATGGGTTTGATGTATTGAGTGAGGTTAGACCGTGAACTTGTTCGACGAATTCATTCGCTTGTATCGGGTGAGCGCAATGTAAACAAACGAATTTTTCCAATACTTGGTTTAAATTCGCTATATTTGAATTGATTTTAAATATTTTTTGTTTAGCGATTGCCATATTCTTCCTCTTAACTACTTGATATTTAACTTCTAACTATTTTATCTTTTTAGGTGCTGTTAAACGCTTATCAGAATCTGAAGGTAAGAAAGTTATTTCTACGTCGTCCATTCCGACAAATTGATTTTCCACCAAAGACACATTCTTTGTTCGTACAAAGCCATTAATAATAAAGTTTTCGCCAAGAATTACAATAAATTTCTTTGCGTCACTAATTTTCTCTAACAAAACTAGTTCACTTTTTACAACAGCTAATTTTTCAATGTTTTCTTCTATTTCTCTATTTAAACTTTCAGTTATCTCTTTCAAATTTTCTTTCGCCACATGAATTTCATCTGCTAAGGTAGCTTGTGCAATTTCGGGAGTCCCGTGAACAAAATCTGGAATATTAATTCTTTCAAAGAACAGACCAGAGAATATGTTGTCAATTTCTCTTTCATTCCTGTCCGTAGATAGATACATACACCAACAATACTTTTTTTCTTCACGGAAAATTTGGAAAATAAAACCATGTTTATTATGATATGCAAGTTTCTCTAAGCTATCAATTGGCATTCTCCCAAATCTTGAATTTATATACTCGCAAGAAAACAAATCGTCTAAAGAAATGTCTAAATCTTCAATGTTTTTCACCTGTATCAAAGCATTACTATATTTTCTTATGATATCTTCTGTTTCTCTTTTATAAGCATTTAAATCTTTTAATTTTTTGTGTAATTCACTTATGTATTTTTTAATCTCTTCATAGTCGTAAACCTTACTACCTATCAAGTCTTCCGTCATTTGAAGATTATTTTCTTTTTCTATCTCTTTAAATTCTTCAAAAACCGTCAAGTATGGATTTGATGTATCTATAGAAGCTAAGCCATGAACTTTTTTTACAAACTCATTCGCTTTCACAGGGTAAACACAAGTTAACAATACGAATTTTTCTAATACTTTTTCGAGATTCATAAGTTTTGAATTAATTCTAAATAGTTTTAATTTTGCGTTTCCCATTTTATTCCTCTCAATAAATTAACATCTTTTTAATATCTTCTTGATCAATATCATATCTGACACCTTCAATGATGTTAAAAATGTTGCTTCTTTCTATATCATTTAAAAATAAAAACACAGTATACACTACAGGTGGATTATTGGAAAAATACATGTACCTTTTCGCTAAATTATATTTTATTTTTCCTGCTTGATATTCTATATATACATAATCGTCTTTATCTTTGAATTCTGCAAACTGTGATTTTGATAAAGCTTTTAATATTTCTTCAGGATCATCCAAATCAATTAACTCATTTAGCTTATTTTTACTCATACGTATATTATGTGTCAAAAGCGATGCTTTTATTTCTTCATTTGATGTTTTATAAAATTTCTTTAATCTATATATTTTAATAATATTCTCAATCTCTACTTTTGATTGGTAAATATCCATCAGTGTTCTTCTGGTTTTCCCTTTGTAATATTGATTTATTCTACTTATTACTATATCGTGATATTGAAGAAGTAAATCTTGTTCAATATTAGCGTATTTTATAAAGTTTGGATCATCTGTATAATAAGGTTTAATTACATCATAATATCGAGTGTTTTGAATTGCCTTTAAAAAGTCTTTCATCGTAAGTGAACTTGATAAATCCCCTATATCGAAACTTGCATGTTGTTTAAAAAATAAAGGCAAGTCTCTAATTGACCCTTCAATACTACCAGAAATAATTGACCTTAAACTTGCTAGTACGATATCAATTTCTCGCCTTATCATGTCTAATTCATAAAACTTTTTATCGCTCGTTCCAACAAATTTAACAATTTTAGCTATGTTCTTAAAGTAGCTTTTTTTAATTAATTCTTCTAATTGGCCCCTGTGTGTTGAATACTCAATAACATCAGTTAAGGTGTTGCTGTATTTGTTTTGTTTTTTAAGATAAGATACTATTTCAGAAACAGTACCAAATTTTAATAACTCCTCGTAATCTTCTGTTTTTAATCGATGGCCATATAATGCTTTTGTCTTCGCTATTATTGCGTTTCCAGTAAAATTGCTCATAGGTTACTCCCCCGTGTAGTCGTCAACACATTGTTTATATATTTGTTCAACCCATTTATCTTTATTTTCTTTATAACTCTCTTCTATTTCTACAAGTGATTCTTTAAGTTCTTTTTCTGATGATTTTATTGCTTCGGATAGAGACTTTTCAATTTCGGCTTTTCTCGCTTCTATTTCTCTTTTTGACTCTAATTCATATTTATTAATAAGTTCTTTTTTTTGCTCACGTAAAAACTCAGGTAATTTTTCTCTTTTACCCTCAAGCTCTTTCACTTTGTTTCTCATTAACTTGTCTAATTCCGTAACTTTTGAAATAATACTAGCCATTAAATATCACCTTCTATTTTATATTATATCACGACATTTTAATAAGCGTTAACGATATAATAACGGTAAAAGTAAAAAGAATAAGCTCCAAGGAGCTTATTTTTCGAATTTTTCAATCTTAACTAATTCATAATTCGTTTTTGCTAGAGCTTCTTGAACAATTCTTTTTGATACGTATCCTTCATATGTTACAAAAGAATTATCATCGGAAATTTTAACATTACTAACACCATAAATATGTTCAAAAATATTTTTAACTTCATTAGCGCAGCCTTTGCAGCACATACCGTCAATAATCGCTTTTTTCATACTGAATCATATCCTTCCCTACCATTAATTTTATTATATATCTTTATGAAACAAGTGTCAAACTGAATACAAAAAATTCTCCTCATATTTTAAGTGTTTTTTAATAAAAAAATTTAAATTCTATTTTCATAAATTTTATTAACTATTCTTATAGCGCTCGTTTGTGCTCTTCTAAGACAAAATACCTAAAACAATGAAAAAATTAATTTTATATAGCCTATTGACATAGCTTATATTAATAGAATATTATTGAAATAGACTTAAAAGAGAAGAGGCATGTAAATGCTAGAGAAAATTATTAAGCGCGACAGGACTATTGTCCCTTTCCGAAAAGAAAAAATTGTATTAGCTATTTTTAAGGCAGCTAATTCAGTGGGTGGTTCTGATTTTTCAAAATCAGAGCTTTTAACTGACGAAGTATGTATTGTGGCAGAACGACTATATCCAAATGGCATCGCTGAGGTTGAAGGACTTCAAGATGTTGTCGAAAAAGTACTAATAGAAAATGGGCATGCCAAAACGGCTAAAGCATTCATCTTATATCGAGAAAAACGTAGAGCATCTAGAGAATCTAATGCTTTAATTGGCGCTACCATTAACATGTTTACGGAATATTTAAATGATCGCGATTGGCAAATTAACGAAAATGCAAATACACAAAAATCTATCAATGGGTTAAACAATTATGTTAGAGAAGAATTCACTAAGAGTTACTGGTTACACGAAGTGTATCCAGAAAACATAAGAAAAGCTCATCTAGCCGGGGATATTCACATTCATGATCTTGGCTTTTTTGGTCCATATTGTGCTGGCTGGGATATAAAACAAATCATTACAGATGGTTTTGGCGGAGTGCCTAATAAGGTTGAATCCTCTCCTCCAAAACACTTTAGAACTGTACTTGGACAAATAGTAAATTCAACATTTACAACTCAAGGAGAAACTGCTGGAGCACAAGCTTGGTCATCTTTCGATACTTACTTAGCACCTTTCATCAAATATGACAACTTAACTTACAAAGAAGTAAGACAAGCAATGCAAGAATTCATCTTTAATTTAAATGTACCTACAAGAGTTGGATTCCAATGTCCTTTCTCTAATCTAACATTTGATATAAAAGCTCCAAGAATGCTAAGCAGTCAAAACGTTATTATCGCTGGAAAATTAATGCCAGAAACTTATGGAGACTTCCAAAAAGAAATGGATATGATTAATTTCGCTTTTTGTGACGTTATGATGGAAGGGGATGCCAAAGGCAGAGTCTTCACTTTCCCAATCCCAACAATCAATATTACAAAAGAACTTGAATGGGATAGTCCTGTTATTAACAAATATATGGAAATAACCGCCAAATATGGAATACCATATTTTTCTAACTATATTAATTCTGATTTATCTCCAGAAGATGCTTTATCAATGTGCTGTAGACTAAGATTAGACACCAAAGAACTTAGAAAAAGAGGTGGAGGATTATTTGGTTCTAATCCACTCACTGGTTCTATTGGTGTTGTTACAGTAAATCTACCAAGATTAGCTTACCAATCACAGTCTGAATCCGAGTTTCACATTAGACTATTAGAAGCAATGACTACTGCAAAAAAAAGTTTAGAAATTAAAAGACGAATCATTGAAGAGCAAACTGAAAAAGGATTATATCCTTATAGTTCTGCTTACTTAGCGAATGTTAAACTAAAAAGTGGATCATATTGGTATAATCACTTTAATACCATAGGCTTAATTGGAATGAATGAAGCCTGCCAAAATCTTTTAGGAAAAGAGTATGACTTAACCTCTAAAAGTGGTCAAGAGTTAGCTGTTAGAACGCTAAAATATATGAGAGATATCCTACAAGATATTCAAGAAGAAACTGGTAATTATTACAACCTAGAAGCTACTCCCGCCGAAGGTACAAGCTACCGATTAGCTAAAAAAGACAAAGATAGATTCCCGGAGATCATTTCTGCTGGTGATGAAGTTCCTTATTATACTAATTCATCACACCTTCCCGTAGGATTTACAGATGATATTTTTGAAACGCTTGATTTACAAGATGAACTTCAATCACTATATACCGGGGGGACAGTTCTTCACTTCTATCTAGGAGAACGAGTGAAAGATATTCAAACAACAAAAACACTTATTAAAAAAATATTTACGAAATATTCTTTACCATATATTTCATTAACTCCAACTTTCTCTGTTTGTAATGAACACGGCTATATTTCAGGAGAACACTTCCAATGTCCAACCTGTGGAAAACCAGCTGAAGTTTATTCTAGAGTAGTTGGTTATTTAAGACCTGTTCAAAACTTTAACAAAGGGAAAAAACAAGAATACAAAGACCGAGTTAAATATGTAATTAAAGACAAACAAAAAGAGTTAGAGGATAATAAACAATGATTTTTGCTGGAATAACAAAATCCTCTTTACTTGACTACCCAGGCAAAATAGCTATCGTTCTATATACTCCGGGTTGTAACTATAATTGTTACTACTGTCACAACAGAGAAATAATAGAAAATATAGATGAATTTATTTCTAATACAGAAATTATGGAATTACTTAAAAAGAGAGTTGGTTTAATCGATGCTGTGGTAGTATCGGGTGGAGAACCAACTCTTCACTATGATTTAATACCTTTTTTAAAGATGGTAAAAGCTATGGGTTATCTAACTAAACTAGATTCAAATGGTAGTTCTCCCGAAATAATTAAAAAATGTATTGAAGAAAAAGCGGTTGATTTCTTTGCGATTGATTATAAAGCTCCTAAGAGCAGATATACTGAAATTGCTAGGAACAATAACACAGAGGTTCCTGTACTTGAAACGATAAATCTATTAAAAAACACCAATCAAAATTTTGAAGTAAGAACAACAGTTATTCCGCAGTTAAGCCTAAACGATTTAATTCAAATGTCTAAAGAATTACCTGAATTACCAAGATATGTGTTAAATCCTTATCACATACCTCTAAGATATCTAGAATCAGATACATTATTGGTAGAGGATACTCCTTACTCAGAAGCGATGATAGCTGATTTTGCTTTAAATTTAAAATTATATCAACCTAATCTTGTATTACCATTTTAGAACAGATCCATTTCTGTTCTTTTTTCATAAAAAAAACAACTGATAATCAGTTGTTAGTTTGTTTGATGGTGGAGGGGGACGGTTTCGAACCGCCGAACCCGATGGGAGCAGATTTACAGTCTTCATACTATATTTATTATATGAATGATTGAATTTTGACAACTCTAGATATTTAGAGTTGTTTTTATATTGAAATATTTGAAAGGAGCATTAAAAACATGAAAAAACTATATATGAATCCATGTGGTAGAGACCAATGGATTACCTTGGATCAGCCAAACAAGAAAATCGAACTCCTGGATATCCAATCCGGACAGCTTGAAATAATACAGTTTTTAACTAAGAAAGCTGCTAAAGACAATTATGAGGAATGGTTAGACAAACAAGTCGTTAGGCTTCCAAAGACATTCATAATTAAAACAAGTAATCGCATCATTAGATCGAAATTGTTTAATTTGCTCACTAAGCTTAACTTAAAAACTCCTCCTGGTACTGCTTTGAAAGATTATATTATCTATCACTATTCACAGAACAAGTATGTATGCATGGTAATTGAAAACTTCGAAAACTCATTACTACCTGTAATCGATTCTAAGTACTTACTAAAGGTTCATGGATATAAGGAAAGAGAAAGCATGGATAACTCTATGTATACATTAAATACTGGACTCTTCAGGGGTGATGTTCGTGCATAATCCAAGTTCTAAAAACAAAGTGCCTACAGAGTTAGGAGAACAGATCACTAATTTCTTACTTGATAACGCGGCTGAAGATATGGTTGAACAAGCAAACCAAAGCTTAAAGATATCTTACTACTATAAGAAAGATGATAAATTTATATGTGTGGATAACACTACTTAGGATTGCTTTATAGAAGAGTTTAAAAGCGAAGTTGAAGCTATGTCTTGGTGTAAGGACAGTGATAAAGAATGATTGTTTACATCTTAATAATTATCAGTACAGTATATATAGTTTGGTTTAATAAAAAATTATGGAAAGAAGGTTGTGAGTAATGCCTAATAACAGTAAAAAGCTTTCTAAAGCAACAAATACAGATTGTATGTTCTTTGATAGTAGCTACGAAGAAAATTGTTCAGCTTGTAAAATTTGTAACTGTAGGAACTGTGCTTTCATGGTTCCAAAAGATGAACAGAGGCAAAAAGCGTTAATGAATGAGTATAAAGAGCATATAAATCTTATGTACTATCCCAATGGTACCAGGAGATGAAGAAGGCTCATATAAAATTAAAAGTGCACCCAAGGTTTAATATTTTAGTTTCTTCAGACGGTTCACTAGTTCAAAACTTAGAGACCGGATACAATTATAGTTTTCACACTACATCTAACGGCTACTTAAGAGTAGAATTCAGATACAAAAAGAATGGTCTGAATATTACAGAAAAACAACTAGTACATAGATTAGTAGCTGAAACATTCTTAAAAAAGAAGCCTGGTAAAAACGAAGTTGATCATATTGACAGAAATCGACAAAATAATGACATTTTGAACCTCAGGTGGCTTAACCATAAACAAAACATTAGAAATAGTTCTGTGTATATCCATGGTAGATACGCAATAGCTACTAGGTAACAAAGAATTATGAATCTCGACTATCGAGATTCTATAGAAGCTTAACACAAAATCATAAATTTCCTCCGCTTTTTATGAATAGCCTTTAACCCATAAAGAGTTAAGCTTCTATAGGCTTTCGATTTATTTTTTCCTCCGAAAAATATGGATAGAGCCGTAACACGTTACGGCTCGATAATTCCAGTAAGGTAATATTTTTTGCTTTCGCAAAAAAAATGTAATTTTTATATAGTATTTATTGTTGTTTTTGGTTGATAAGTTGACCGCCTCACGGCTCCTGATTTGTGTAGTGGGCGATTTATGTGAGATAACTTATCGATATAGCATATATTAGATTGTTTTTTCAAGTCAAAAGAAAAAACAGAATTGGAGTTTCTATGATTACACCTTTAAAAGAACTAAGTAGAGAGTACTTTCAAACAAGAAACTCGAAAATTAATTATGACTTCTTAGCAACAAACCATAAGCTTGTACAAGCAATTGAACGTTGGAAAGAAGTTCTACAAACAGACGGCATTAATTCTAAGAAAATAGTCGTTGATGAAATAACTGATTTTTTAGATAACAATATATTCTTTATAAAGAAGGGAGCTACAAAATGACATTTGATGATTACACTATAAAGAAAGGTATTGATCTTTCAGGCTGCTCAGAATCGTTTATAAAGTTTGTGAGAACAGCCTTTAACAAATATCACGTATCACTAGCTCCTATTTTGACATCTTCCAGAAGCGAATCAGAAATGACTGATTTAGTAAATGATTCACTGAGAAGATCGTATAAAATACAATTTCATAATGTAGGTAAAAAAGCTTCTACAAAATACTACGATTATGAAAGCCACTTCTGTTGGTTAAAGCTTGAACACTTTTTGATAACTCATTTTTACAGAATTGAAAAATCTGTGAGTAATGTATCAAATAAATATATAGCAATTAAACTTGGTTGGTTAAGTAAGAATGAAAAGGATCCAGAAGTTATAACTAAAGCGCTGCGAAAAGTTACAGACAACTTAGCTATACTAAAGAACGATCGCAAAACTATTTCTGTAGAGCAAAAGTTCGTACATGGAAGAAAAGGATCGTATCATTTAATCAAAGCTAATTGGTTAGTAATAATTGATTTATACACTCATTACAATCCAAATATGAATGGATCTATTCGTTTAAGAAAATCAATACGTTATAGAATCATCAGTTTAATTAAGAATACATCAAACTCATTTAGTTCAGCACTAGCAAACTTAATGCAGTCACAAAAATATAGTTACCTTAAAAACCTTATTAAATTCGATTTAAACAACTTTGCAGATACTATGTTTATCATCAAGCGAATACTTGCTAAACACAAAGAGATAATCATTCCTAGCGACTTGAGTGCCAAGCATATGATATGTAATTACGATCACCCTAATTTAGTCATGACTATTAAAGATAAACTGTTGTACGATGAATTGTGTATAGCCGAAGAGAATCTATCAAATGAATTTAAGGATAAGTACGGAATCACATTACTATTGGAGTCTAGCCTCTAAAGCTGAGCATATAAAAAGCCCTTTATATTAGGGTTGTTTTCCTATATCCTTTCTTATATATTCTTATAATTCCTGCTTACTCGATTACGATACAGGAGAAAATTCAAGCTTAATCATCGTGATTCAAGCTTATTTTTTTCGTTTTATATATTCATCGTAGGTAATAACTCTATTTATCGTATATGATAAATGATTCTCATGAGTTGATATTGAGAAAGGCGTAGGTCAATACTAGTTTTTAAAGGTTTTTTCTAGATATTACTATATAAATATAGTTATTTATTAGATACAGCTTCAGCTGTTGTAATATTTCTTTTTATCAAAAATGACTATTTCTCACATCCTTAAACCACAATATCTTCCATCAAAAGCAATTTTTATCAATATCTGATACTCTATTGACAATATACATTGAGTTGATATAATTTATTATAGAGTGCGACATAATATGGCGTTTGACGTAAAAATATTAACAATAAGATGGTTTAGCGAATGGTGTAAAGAGCATATATTAGCCACTTGTTTCATTTATTATTTTGGTAAATAGGAAAGAACTATATATAAGCATCAAATAATAATAATAAAGGGGATAAAAAGATGAGAAGAAAATTATTACAAGAAGGTATTAGCAACAACATGATTTTTGCTTTAAGAACAATTATGAAAAGAACGCAAAAGGTTGTTTTCTTACTATTAATTACATTTATGTTAGTCGGTAGTGTGTTGCCTAATAATCCTAATAAGGTTTATGCATATGATACACCTTCAGAGACAACTGAGGAGGTTGTAGCTGAAGATGAGAAGGTTAAATATAAAACAACGACTGATGATGATTTTGATATTTCTTCTATAGCCATCGAATCTGAAGATACATCAAAAAGAACTGCAGATTCAAAAACCTTCAGACGCGCTGATGGAACATATGTATTAGCTATGTATGATTCTGTCATACACTACAAGGAAAATGGGGTATGGAAAGATATCGATAATACTCTTGTATCTGACAATGAAACAAACTCTTATGAAAATACTGCTAATGCTTTTAGCATAAAACTTCCAAAACAAATTGAAGATAATAAGAAGTTTAAACTTAGCATGGATGATTATCAAATAGATTGGACTATAGATTCTATTTCTAAAACAGATATAACATATTTCAATGATAATGTGAAATCTAACAGTTTAAAAGAGTTGGATAGCATTAACCAAACAGTAACTTATTATAATGTACAAAATGATGTTGATTTAGAGTATGTATTAAATGGAAATCAAATCAAAGAAAATATTATTCTAAATTCATATATTGAAGATTATTCAATGACATTCAACTATTCTGTAAAGAACTTGTCATTAGTTCAAAATGAATTCGGAAAATATCAATTCATCAATGATTTAGGTGAAATAATTTTTTCGCTTGATACTTTATATATGTATGATGCAAACGGAGAAGTTTCTTACGATATAGATTTTAAGGTCACAGAAGAAAAAATGGGTGAATACACAATTCAAATCATTCCTAATAACAATTTTTTATCTACTGCAGCTTATCCAATTGTGATAGATCCTACTGTTACTTATTACGGTGATGATAATTTAATTAGAGATAAGTATGTATACTCTACTTACAGCAGTGACACAAGCTACATAAAAGTTGGTTATAGTGGTAGTCTAACGTACAGAAGTTATATTGAATTTGATTTAACACAAATACCTGAAGATGTAAAAATTGATTTTGCTCACTTAACTCTAAGGACGTATCCAAATAGAAATTATTGTACAAATGATTGTGTGATAGTTGCAAGAGAAGTTCTATCTACTTTTGATTATGATGATATAAATGCAACTGGTTTGGATGTAACAAGCTCTAGAGAAATAGATTTCGCAAATGTTCTTTACTCTGACGGAAGTTCAGGCATTTATACTTTCGATATGACTTATAATATGGAGAAATGGGTAGATAATGGTGACACAACTAGATCCATTGAATTAAGGAGCCAGAACGAAGCAGCTACTGGCTATATTTACTTTAATTCTGAAAACTATAGTAGTACTTTAGGTCCTATCTTGGAAGTCGGTTATGTAAATACACACGGAATAAAGGATTTTTGGACTTATAATTCTCAAGATGTTGGAGCAGTTGGCACAGGATATGTTTCAGATTATACTGGATATCTCACATTTTTGAGAAATGATTTTAATTTTACTACCGACAAGCAAAGTCTTGGACTAAGTTTTGCTTACAGTAACGCCAATAGAGATACCGATATAGGTTATGGTAATGGCTGGAATGTAAGTTATAACTCTAAAGTTTTATACGATTCTTTTGCAGAAGAGTATTACGTTGAGGATTATACAGGTAATAAAACATACTACTATCCACTTCCGTCTTGTACTGGTAGCTATGTATCTTCATATCCATATACAAATACATGTTATATTAGCGAGGATGGGTCTCAAAAAACGATGGTTAGACAAAGCGCTTTTGGCACATTTACGGGGACACATATTTATGATGATGGACAAAAATACACTTACAATACATCTGGATATCTTTCTACCATTACCAGTGTCGAATATAGTTTGTCTATAACAATTTACAGAGATCTAAGCAATTATGACAAAATAGATAAAATAAAGGATTCTTCAGGTAATTACTTAAGATTTATTTATGATGCAAATGATCGGTTGACAGATATATTGTTAAGAACTGCAGAAATAGAAGCAGATGATCCGAATGTTGTGAATGGTTATTATTTGGAGAAAGCAACTTATACTTATTACACTACTAGCAATTTAAGATATGTCACATTTTATACCGACTATGATCAAAATAGAGTTGGAACCCTTGATACTAGAGTATATTATACTTATGACTATTATAATAGATTATACACTGCATATATATCCGGCGGAGAAAAAGTGATATATACATATGTAAGTTCTTTAAATGATCAAGTGTCTACAATTCAATCATACTTTTATTACACAAAGTTTTCTGAAGTAAGTTATGATTACAATTTTAGAGAAACCATAATAACGGACCATACAGATAATTTTGTAATATACAAATTTGATGATTATGGACACACAGTAAACATGATAGATAAAAATACAAATACTGTATACTATGAATATATGGACATATTCAATGATTGGGCTACTCAAGTTTATGGTAACTATAATTACAAGAAAAATCATCTACTAGTTAATCAATCTGTTCCTCAAAAACAGACTTTTAATCCTGTTGAAAACTATAGCTTCGAAATTGGAACCTATACCGGTTGGAGTATAACCTCACAACTCTCAGCTTTTAAATCTTCTTATGAGGTTGTGGGTAATTACTCTTTAGGTACAACAGATTATTATAATAACGGTGGATATGCATATCAAGAAATAACTTTAAATGAAGGTGTTTATACTTTAAGAGCTAGTATCAGAAACGATTCTGGTTCTACTTCTGGGGCATATATTGAGGTTTCTGGAATTACCTCTGAGAATGTTACAAATGATAGCCAGTGGTATAATGTCTCTGTCCCTATCTATATAAGCTCAGATAATACTACAATAACAATTAAGTTATATAATCAGACAGCCGGAACGGTAAGGTATGATAATGTTAGCATTATTGATGGAATTAATGACACGAGAGTAAATATTGTTGATAATTCATCTTTTGAGTTAAATGGGACAACAGGTTGGTCAATAACGGATCCTGGAAACACAACTTATTATTCAATCAATGATGGATCAAATGATATAAATGAAACATTTGAATACATTTTAGGAGAATATGCAGTAGGTATTAAAGGTTCTACAACAACTTCAAGAAGTATTTATCAAAGTATATTAAAAAACAACTTTACTGAAGTAGCTGCTAATGGAGGTAAGTTCTATGTTGGTGGTTGGGCAAACACTTATCTAGCTCCACTTGTAGGAAATACGAATTACGATGGTGATAAAGTCTTTAGAATCAAAGTTGAATTTATTTATAATAGTTCAGTGCTTTCAGCTAACACACAATATATTAACTTCAACCAAAGTGTTAGTAGTTGGCAGTATGTATATGGAGAAGTAACAGCCCCTACATTATATGATTCCGTGCGTGTTTCATATGAGTATATTGGCCTAGGTGAAGTATTATTTGATGGAATGTCTGTCTTCTTTGAAGCCGATAATACCAATTATGAATATGA
Organism: Mycoplasmatota bacterium; assembly: GCA_016342455.1. Lineage (GTDB taxonomy): Bacteria > Bacillota_I > Bacilli_A > Izemoplasmatales > Hujiaoplasmataceae > 4572-104. The sequence goes on from JAEIOE010000026.1 coordinate 20,628, forward strand.
TTCTGAAGGAAGAGTTGAAAGAATCATTTTTGAAGATGGAAAAGAATTCAATTATACTTACTCAGAAGTTGAAAGCTACATCCCTTCAAGTGTTGAAGACGAAAACGGAAACGAAACGGAAATAGATTCAACAGATAATGAAGTAAACTATGTTGTAAGAGATAATATTAAATCGACTCCTACTTACAATAGTTATGGACAGGTTACGGAAATGACCATCTATGGAAAGAACTCATCCGATGATTGGGTTGAATATTTTGATACAAGCACAGTGTATATTCATAATAATCAGTATGTGAGTGAAACTACTGATGAATTCGGAAACACAACAGATTATATGACAAGTGAGCTTACAGGGCTGATGCAATATATAGAGAATGCAGCCGGTGTAAAAACTCAGTATGAGTATTATGATGATGGTTTATTATACAAAGTGTATATTGGTGAATCATTAACATCTACTACTCCTTATGTTAAATATGTTTATGATAGCAAAAATAGACTTATAGAAATTGAACTTGATGATAATTATTCGTACTATATTCACTATGATTCTCAAGGGAGAATGGATTATGTTAAGGTAAACAACCAAACATTGATGAGTTACGATTACTTAATTGATGTTTATGAAACAGGTATTATAGAATCTCAAACATATGGTAATGGAGATGAAATAGTATTTGAATATAATGACGATAATCAAGTGGAATACATTAAGTTTACCCCATACCTTCAAACAGAGATAACTAAATTCTATTACCAATATGACTCATATGGTAGAGTCTCTGTTTATGAGGACTTAGTGAATCAAATTACTGAATATTATGAGTACGACTCAAGTGGAAATTTAGCTAAAGTTACAAATCAGAATGATGATGAAATAATATATGGGTATGATCAACAAGGAAACTTAACGTCTATAGACTACAATATTGAATCAATAGATTCTGAAACAACATACGATTATCAAACTGGAACAACATATGATTTTTATGATTACACCGAATATGATAACGGAAATAACATAATTAAGAAAAACTTCATCTATGAGTCCTTAGGATTAAGAAGACTTGACTATATTGAGTTCTTCAGTGGAGCAAATAATTTCATGGATTTAGAGTTTGATTATGTTACAAATACCACAAGGATAGAACAAATTACATATAATATTTCATCCTCTTCATTTGATGACATATCATATAAGTACTATTATGATAACTTAGGTAACATTACAAAAGAAGAATATGGCTTGAATGGTACGATTGTAGTTACCAAAAAATATTGGTACGATGATTACAATCAATTAATACAAGAGTCATCAAAAGATACAAGAATTACAACTAGCAATCCAGATTATTATGACTACTGGTATGTTAAAACATATTCATATGATGTGAATGGAAATATTGAAATTAAAAAAGTGTTTGAATATGAGAATACAGACTACATAGTAATGGAAAAAACCGTAAATGCTTATCAAACCAACACAGGTTCTGAACAAATGTATGTTCAATATAACGGAAGTTATTCCTATGCAAATATATATTCAGTTCCAGTGAATGGAAATATAAACATGTCATTCTCATACTATGAGTATACCTGGCCCCCACAACAGCTTAGCGGAATTACAACATCTTATAATATCACAGGAATAAATACATCAACTCCTGGATATTACTTATATGAATGTAATGCTCATGATAGTTCTAACACATTCAAATTGAATTTTGGTATAGTTGTTAAGGTTGGAAATATTTTCGAAGGAACATTAAGAGATAAAACCACTTACAATTACGACTCAACTTGGCTAGATCAACTAGAATCATATGAAGTTCTTATAGAAGGTGGTGTGACAAAAACAAGTGATATTACATATGATACTCAAGGGAACCCTATTCAAATTACTAATTTTAATTATATGGGAACTAAACGCTTCTATGCTACTTTAAATTGGGAAGGAAGAGAACTGGTTAATATAACGATTTACAATTCATCGATTGCGGTAATTGCTGAAATAGATTATACTTATAATGATCAAGGAATTCGAATTCAGAAAGAAATTACAGACTCTTTAGGAACTACTACTTATGAGTATAAATTATCTGGTTCAGCATTAATTGCTGAAATCGTGACGGATGCTTATAATGAGTCTACATCAGATAGGGATTTAGATTATAAAATAGCATATAATTATGATTATGATGGTTCAATGATTGGATTCACATACTTTGTTGGAACAACAAAAACTGATTATATATATGCTAAAAATCTGCAAGGAGATATCACTCATATATTAACAGTTGTTGGTGACGTAGTTGTTGAGTACTATTATGATTCTTATGGCAATATTGTCGGTATCACAGGGACGCTCGCTGATTCAATTGGATTATATAATTCTTTTAGATATAGAAGTTATAAGTATGATAGTGAAATCAGCATGTATTACTTAAATAGCAGATACTATAACCCTGAAATCGGAAGATTTATTAATTCAGATGCAATGATTGGAAATCCGGGAGAAGTATTATCTAACAACTATTTTAATTATGCGAATAACAATCCTGTAATGAATGTAGATAGTTATGGATTTGCTTCTGAAGAAAACCCAAATTTAGTGTCGATTTTAAGTAGAGAATCAAAAAAGATTGTTGCTGGAAGATTACTTCATGTTAAGTGGGGAACAATTACATATGATGAAGATAAGGTTATATCTGGAAGTAAATCAGCAATAATAGATTTCTACATGATGTCTAATCTATCCACTGACCCAAGTTGTGCTTTATTACCATCTTACGGTATAAGAGTTAATCTAGGAGAGGTTTCCTTAATATCATCATTATCTCTTGGTGGAAGAACATTGGGTATTAGTATTGGTAAGAATTACTTTGGCGTATCAACTGGATTTTCTATTAGCGGAATTAATGTGTACTATAATTTTACTTTAGAAATTAATGGTGGATTCATTTCCTTTCAACCCAATTTGACTTTGGGATTAGCAATAATAATAGCTGTAGTAGCTATCTGTTATTTTGCACCAGCATTAGTTTTGGCAGGTGCGTCAATGTATTTTCTCGGGATTTTTGATAATAATATTATAGAAGGAGAATAAAATGATAAATTCATATATTTTATTGATAGCATCATTGTTGTTATATATTATCTACATGACATATGTAACCTATCTAGCTAAGATTAATATTGGGAAAGATTCTACTGATATAAGCTTAAATGGTAATTCAAGTAAGTTTAAGCGCAGGAATTTAATGGTAAAAAAATATCTAGAATCATTGTCAAGGAAAAAAAGAGAGAATTACAAGTTAATAACTGTTTTCTTGTTAATAGGAATATTAATAACATCCGGTATGTCTCTTCAAAAGTATTATACCGAAGAGAGTTGGGAAGCTTACGACCTTGAAAATATACTCTCTGACTATTATGACGGCATGTATTATGAAGAAACGGAAACCAAACTCACAGTTTTTGGATATTCTTCAATAACTGATGATATACAAATAGGAGCTTATTACATTAATAATCTAGATCAAATAGTTACTTATTCATTTTACTTTGATGTGTATGATTCTTCATTTAAGGAAGTATCTGATGGTGTTAGTTATTATTCATTTAATACTCAAAATATTCTGCCTAATTCTAAGAATGCATGTAATGTTATTGTAAAAGTTAATAAAGATCAAACAGTAGATGTTACCTCGAATTTTTTTGAATTTACCAAGGTTACCAGTTTTTCTGATTATGATTATTATATCGCTACTTATTATGGATATGCTAAAAGTAGTGAATATACCATTTCTATTGATGATCAACTAATAATGTTAAAAAATTAAATTACATTTTACTAAATTAAAATTCATAAGTTAAAGAACTAAATTCTAAGAAATTATATATTCTTTTATAGAAAATAGTTCTTAATAACTAATCAAATTATAGACAAAAGATGTTATTATTTAATTTTCTTTAAGTAATTAAGGGACATATAAACCTACAAAACGACGAATGGTAAAATTGGTGTTTAAAATATATCTCAAAAATCATCTAGTAACACTTCATAAATTATTGAGCATGATTATTCATGCTCGATTTTCTAATGTTCAAATCTTTCACAACTGAATCACGTGACATTCATACTTAATTGTGATTATAATTAAGTATGGGTTAAAAGTTCATATCATAAAAGCATAGCGAGAGGTCTATGCTTTTTTTTCGCTTTATAAATAGAAAGGAGTAACTCTATGGAAATGCTTTACCAACTCCAAGACAAAACTAAGCTGATTAATGATAGTGAACTAACAACATTCATATATGTGCTTAATCAAGTAATAGATCATCAGTACTTAACCAAATCAAACAAAAAGATAGCTGAGGAAAGAAAGAAGTCTGTTAGTACTATTGAGAAACACCTTAACAAGCTTGATAAAATCGGCTTGATTTCTAGAAGTAATCTAAGACGATTCAATAACATCATTCTTCAATGGGAAACAGAATCAAGAGAAATAACTATTCCTACTGAAGTTATCAATCCTAAAATACTAGCTGAAATGAGAGCACAAAGAATTCATAACGTTTTAGCTATGATAGTCACTCCAGAAGCTACTTCTAGAGCAATTAAACAAATGAGGGAAAGTAGATCATAAATGAAAGCATTTATCGAAAAACTCCAGGACACTTATACAAATCTCTATGATAATAAGAAAGCCTTAAAAAAGTGGCTGATTGCTATTGTTGTGATCATTAGTATTTATCAGATTATCAATTCATATTTAAACTATGATTTCAAACACTTCATAGATATGGAACTACTCTTGGGATTGTATGTTTTCTTTTTGGTTCTATTTTGCAGACTATTCCATGAAGCATTTGGTAAGTGGTATATACATGCTACTAGAGAAAGACTATCTATTAAGTATGTTAAAACAAAAATGCCTAGAAAGTTTAAAACTGACGGAGATACCGGAGCAGGAAAAGACTCGACTATGAATGCAATTAAAAAGCATTTTAGAGATGATCTCATTGAAAAGATCGAAGATGATCTAGAGTATATAGAAATGATTTGTTATCCATATGATATTAACAAGCTTAATGATTACCTGGATATACATCATGAAGAATTCATGACAAATATAAAAACAAAGTTCTTCAGTTCCTATATAGATATGATGAAGATAAATAACTGTTTCATCAAAAAGTATTACTCAAAAGATTTTAATACTGAAGAACATCTCAAGGAATTATATTCCCTTCAGAAAAATCCTTTTGATCCTGATTTAAAAATAATCAAATTTCAATACAACGACTTAATACAACCTAGACACTACTTATCATTATTAATTAAGTACTGCATGTTATATATCCGGATAAACTACATGAATTATTATGTAGTGACTAATCAACCTACTATGGAAACGTCTGAGGAACCTGCCTTATTATTCTCAACTAACTTTACAAATATTCAAGAAGATTCTAGTTCGTGGCCATGGCCTATTGACGGTAACGTAATTATCATTCAAACCGAGGGTGATGCTTTGTATCCAAACACTGGAATATCTAAGAATAAAAAGCCCATGAAAACAGGTTATAGAAACTTCAATGCATTTATTCGACACTTACTTGGAGAAAATACCGTTCATATTATGATTGGTCAAAAAAACTCCAGGACAGAGAAATCTCTTAGAGAATTGAATCACGCTTTTATATCCATGATAGAACAGACAAAAGTCTATGGTGGAGAGAAACGAATATTTTTTATCAACAAGTTTCTAACATGGGTTAAGTTTTGGTCTGAGAAATCTCCTAGGAGAAAAGCAAGAGAAAAGCAGCTCAGAAGACAATCAAGACTCATTGAAAAGATTACCAGATTAGAAAACTCCGGATACATTTATGCAGATATTAAAATATCCAAATCAGAGTTATCTGGAGAAGTTCCTGAATGGACGCTTAAAAAGATATTTAGATATGACAAAGCCATTAGAGAAAATTACACTATTCGCTTATGTTTCAAATTGAAAGATTACTACTTCGGTTATAACACTCATTATGCAGAATCTGTAGCTGAAGAAAAAGCAAAAAATAGTGATACTCAATTTCATGAAGTGATGCGTTGGGATCCTGATTTGATTCTAAAGAAGAAACACATTGTTTATATGGGATATAGCGTTTTCGATTCCATGATGAATATTGACAGAGTTTCTATCAACAAATTTAAGAAACTTGATAAGAATAAGAAGCGAATAGCTAAAGATGAGGAACTGAAGAAAAAAGTTTCTAAGGTAGTTACTGAAGTTAAAAAGATAGCTGAAGAAAAATTAGACAAAATAGTAAAGGAGAACAATGCCGATGAAAAAAAAGAAGTACAAGAAAAAAAAGGATAAGTTCTTAGGTGGATATGTATTTAATCTTCTTCTTATTGGATTTGCTCTTATAGTCTTAACGATAATTGGAAACTATTTATCATATGTAGTGATTCCAGAAATGACAGATGATAATAATCCACCACAAGAAATAAGTACTGTTCTTGAAAATACCGAAGCTATTTTGTTAGCTTCCAAAGCAAAAGCAATCGAAGCTAATGTTTATATTCAAACTAACTATGGTACGCAAGCAGAGATTGGCTCAGGAGCCATTATTGATGAAGATGAGTCTTACTATTACGCTATAACAAACGCCCACGTCCTAGACGGTAATGGCTATGTTATAGACTCTCAAATAGTCAGTACAAGTGACGGAGTGGCCACAGCCTTCGAAGTAATCAAGATTAGTGAGGATAAAGACCTTGCTTATATAAAATTTACTAAGTTAGATCGAGAAGAATTGATTCCTTTGAATTTAGGATCAATTGTTATTCGCATCGACAACTTAATTCTAGCTGTAGGAAATCCATACGGAAATATATCAGCTGTAAGCATAGGATCTATTCAAAGAGTTACATATCTTCAGGAGTTAAAACTAACCAGGACTGTCATAGAGCATGATGCAGTACTTAGTAATGGTTCTTCAGGGGGAGCTTTATTAGATTTATATGGAAACATAATTGGTATTAACACTTGGGAATTAGAAGGAAAGTATTACGCAATTCCTTTAAGTGTCATAAATACATTTTTAGAAAACTAAAACGAAAAGGAGATTTAAAGAATGAAAAAATTAAGTATTTTCGCAACAACCTTATTATTTGTAATAACAATGATGTTAAGTGTTAACGTAACTTACGCTTATGAATCACAAGACGACTTGATTCAAGAACATTCGGCCGACATGAATAACGGCTATGACGAAACACTTCAAGTGTTAAGTAATTCAACTTATCAATTTAACATTGTCATTGATAGTGCATACGAACACGATGTTGACAACAACCCAGATTCAAATCTTGAGTTAGAATTCATGGGCCAAAATTTCTACTATAATGAATCAATGTCACCAAGCGAGTGGACAACTTATGGGGATTATACAACGACATTTTCAACAGGTCCAACAGAAACCGAAATTGATTTCGCTTATTTGGTTTATGGCGACCAAGGATCACAATACTGGGACGACTTTATTGATGTTCAATTATTCTTTGTTGAATCTAACGGCGCGGTTGATGAAATAGCGCCAAGTTATAGCTATTCGAATTTTTCAGTTGACACACCATACTATGACTTAGTGACTGAAACTGAAATAAGAAATCAATTATCAGCAACAGATGACGAAGACGGCGACGTAACAAGTCGTATTCAAGTTTATAGTGATGAATACACAAACGAAACGAAAGAAGTTGGTGGAGATTATTTCATCATTTATATGGTTGATGACACTTCAGGCAATTCGGCTTATTTGCAAGTAGATATCAATATTTATGATGACGTAAAACCTTACATGACATATGGTGGAACTACTTATCAAGACGGTGATGCAATGACATGGACGTGGTATGATACAGAAATGGAATATTTCGGCACAAATGATTTTGAAACATATTTACAAAATGCGATTTTCTATGATGAAAACGACTTCAGCGAAGGTCTTCAAATTCCTTTTATTGAAGAAATACCAAGCGAAATATCATATTTCAACGGAGCTGATTCGGCCGATTTCCCAGACACTCCAATAATGCTTTTATTAGGTACTCCCGACACTTACGCGTTTATTGAAACAATAACAGACGAAAGTGGAAACACATTCACTTTGAATCATACTATAAATGTTTTATCAAATACTTTACCTATCATCAACGGTTCAGCAACTTATGAAATGGAAGTATTAAATTTTGACCCTATGACTTCAATTGATTCTATTCTTGAAAGTTATTCGGCGATAGATACAGAAGACGGCGACTTATCTACTTCACTAGTTATCGACTTTATAGGTTTATTGCCTGATGAAATTCCAACACTTGGAAGCTCGTTTACAGTCACTCTGACTGTAACTGATAGCAACTATGGAACAACAACAAAAGATATCACCGTGCATATGGTTGATAGCACACAACCTATTTTCAAAGTAGACAATATAGAAACTTCAACTTATACATTAAATGTTTTTATGTCAAACACTGATGCTTTGCAAACGTTTATTGATTCAATTGTTGCAACTGACTTATACGACGGTATATTAACAAGTTCAATTGTAATACCTGAACTACCTTCATTCATTACACCACACACAACAACAATGACATTAACTTGTGAGGATCCACAAGGAAACTCATCAACGTTAGTTTTAAATGTAAATGTGATTGATGATATAGCTCCAGTAATCAATGGAGCAACTAAGATTGTAAAAGGAATCACAGCTACACTTACACTAAGTGATATTACAGCTGCACTATCATCTACAGATAATATCGACGGTATTTTAAATGTTGAAGTAGTAACTGACGGCTATACCGGGAATTCAGGAAACTTAGGATCATATGTAGTTCAATATAAAGCCACCGATTCAAGCGGAAATATAGCTTATCATGATGTTCGAGTTTGGGTAGTAGATAATCAAGCTCCAGTATGGATTCTTAACGATTTCTTCGTAAATATCACGGCTAATCAAGCCATGGCTCGTACTGAATTAGTTTCCTTACTTCAAGCTTCAGGAATGATTGGAAGCGATATATCTTATACAGTTACATTCTTAACTGATGAATACTCAGGAAATGAATCTATTGAAGGCGCATATCAAGTAATGATGAACGTTACTTATGAAGACGGTTCAGAAGATACTATATCTGTTCAACTGAACGTGCCTGAAGTGGAAGATGATAGCGACGTTATTGTAGTAACACCTGATGAACCAATGACAGGATTACAAAAGACAATTCAATGGGTTAAAACAGCCGCTTCTAATGGTTGGAACTTCATAAAATCTATTGGAAACGGAATCAAGACAGGTGCTGTATGGACTTATGATCACTTATTAAAACCTGCCTGGGACTTTATTTTCACGAAAGATACAACTGATGATATTCCGGTTTATACAACGGACCCAGTAGACAACATAGCGAATACAGGAACAACTACATTAACACCAACACAACTTCCTGATGTAACAACAACTGAATCACCATTCAATCAGGTATAAAAGAAAGGAGTGTAATCTATGAAGAAAACACTCATTACAATTATATTAACGATACTTTTGTCAGTTGGGGCTTTTGCCTCAGCTGACATAGTTTCAGCTGAAGAAACTTCAGTAATACCTTTAGGCTATTCTGTAGTTAGAAGAAATGATAGCACGCTTGAGTTTACAGTTTCTATGGAAAACTTAGAAAAAGCAATTATTGAATATAGTTTTTATAGAAACGAGATACTTATGTCTAAGCTATTGGAAGTAGATATATCTCATGAGTACTGTATTTTTGGTACTGATCAGAATGTATATGCAATGAACCTTCCGGAAGAGGCGCTCAGCGTTATTGTATGGAGGGTTATCACAGACAGTGAAGAAATAAAGTCACTCAGCGGCAGTTTTGAATATGAAGAAAGCCCTGAAACAGCCATTTCAGAAGTTGAAGCCAGGTTAAAGACAATCTATGTAGAAAATGACCTAATAACTAAAGAACTAGGTTTGACTTCTATCGGTGGAATCGTAGCTGCAAATAGTTATACATTCAAAATGTATTTTAACTTAGAAGACATTGATTCAAATAGAATTCCTATTGATGAAATATATTCACTCGAAGTTGAGTATGATATTAAATACAAGTACTTAGGTTTTATAAATGGTAGTTCTGAGCATGTTGTTAAGTCTATTGTAGCTACTGAACAAAGAAATGCTACCTATTGGCCTTTCATAATTCCTGAATCCGTAAAAACCAACATAGAGACTTCAGGAGAACTTGAATATGACTGGGTGGTCAATCTAGGAACATACAGAGATGCCGACGGAGTTTTACCGTTATCAGATGTAACTTTAGATCAAACAACTATACTAACAATCAGCTACTTCTACAACGGTGTTTTCTATGATAGCGAGACTGTAGTTGATGAACCTTATGATTCAAGTGATATCATCGATGTAATACCAGGAACCATTGATCCAATAACAAGTATCATAGATAAGGTAATTGATTCTATAGGTAATTTAGGTTCTACTCTAAGTGTTATCCTAGCTGTATTACTAGTAATATTACTGATTGCAGGTATTATTCTATTTAAAAGTTTAGTCAAGACAATAATTGGTATACTCAAAGCTGTTTGGTGGTCACTCAAGGCTGTTTATCTATTTGTGCGTTTCGTTGTGTACATTATACCTAAAACGCTCATAAAAGCGATTGTATTCCTATTTATACCTAAAACAAAACGAAAGGAGCGATACAATGCTAGTAGATATATATAGAGGTATTCTAATTGTATTAAAAATTGCATTCTATGACATTTGGATAGGAGCTTGGACTTTGTTGATTAAGAAACAAAACTCTAAGATTAAGGCTACTTATAACAAAAGAATTAACTCCAGAAGAAAAAGGCTGTGATTTAACAGCCTTTTATTTATTGTTTCTATAATTAAGTTAGGGGTGTAGATAATAATAAAGCTAAAGAAGAAAAGAATAAAGAAGAAATATAT
>JAEIOE010000027.1 GCA_016342455.1 Mycoplasmatota bacterium
CAATCCACGATACAGTAACTCAGATTGATTAGCGAAGCGGTCAATCTGTGAAGTTTTTAATAAATGTGACAAATAATACGAGGGTTAATAAAACTTAGTAAGAGGGTAAAATGAATAACGAAACTCATTACCATAGAAGAAACCTTCCGAATATTTGCAAACCAAATTCAACATATCTTACGCGGATTGCCCACTTCGTTAAGCAATCCACGATACAGTAACTCAGATTGATTAGCGAAGCGGTCAATATGTGAAATTTTTAATAAATGTAGCAAATAATACGAGGGCTAATAAAACTTAGTAATAGCTAAAATGAATAACAAAACTCATTACCATAGAAGAAACCTCCCGCATATTTACAAGCCAAATTTCACATATCTTACGCGGATTGCCCACTTCGTTAAGCAATCCACGATACAAGTATTAGCAAAGCGGTCAATCTGGAACTAAAATAATCCAATAGAATTTAAGAACACTAAGAAAATCAAAATTGGAGCTAAATACTTTATTAGTATTTTCCATCCTAAAAGCATCCATGGATATTTAGCAAATAACTCTCCGGCTCCATCTTTTAAGTTTACAATTGCTTTATCAAATCCCCATCTCCACGCAACAAATACAGCTATAAAAAATCCGCCAAGAGGCAATAAAATATTGGATGCAAGATAATCTACAATTCCGTAATAAGTTAATCCAAACAGAGTAGTATCGGATAAAACATTAAAAGACAAGGCACTTGGAACACCAAACACAAATGCTACAATTCCAAATACTATTGCAGCTTTTTTTCTACTCCATTTACGTTCATCAACAAAATAAGCTGTAATAACTTCTAATAATGAAATTGCGGATGTTATTGCGGCAATGGTAAGCAGAATAAAAAATAGAATTGAGAAAATATATCCACCTGGCATTTTATTAAATACTACGGGAAGTGTATGAAAAATAAGTCCCGGTCCGGCGTTTGTATCCTGACCAGTTGCAAATACCGCGGTGAAAATTGCAACTCCGGCAACCAATGCAATTAATGTATCTAAAAATATTATTTGAATAGCGGAAGTTGGAATACTGTTTTTTTTCGACATATAACTTCCGTATGTCATCATAGCGCCCATTCCAAGACTTAGCGTGAAAAATGCCTGACCAAGAGCCATTAAAACCGTTTGCCCGTTTACCAGACTCCAATCGGCATTAAATAGAAACTCAATTCCTTTTTCGGCATTTGGTAAAGTAAGTCCTCTTATCATGAGGATAAAGAGTAAAACAAATAAAACCGGCATCATTATTTTACTTCCCTGTTCAATACCTTTTTGAACTCCTCTATAAACAAAGAATATTGAGACAAGTGTGAACAAGAATTGAAATCCTACAATCCAGTAAACATTACTGACAAGAGCTTCAAAATGCTGTCCGGCAGCCTGTGGTGTCTGGAAATCGTTAAATACACCATTTATTGCTTCAAAGATATATCCGAAGGACCAGCCGGCAACTACACTGTAAAAAGAGAGAATTACAAATCCGGCAAAAACTCCCATTCCACCAATACTTGCCCAAAACTTAGATTTGCTTAAAGCGTAAAAAGCGCCAACGGGATTTCTTTGTGTTGTTCTTCCTAAAAGAATTTCAGCAATTATAACAGGCAGCCCAATTACAGCGGTACATATTAAGTAAATTATTATAAAAGCTGCTCCGCCGTTTTCGCCAACTACATAAGGGAATTTCCATATATTTCCCAATCCTATTGCTGATCCGGCAGCAGCTAAAATAAATCCTAATTTTGAGCCCCAGTTTTCCCGATTACTATTTTGAATGGACATATACTTCCTAAATATGTTTGTAAGAGAAGTTTGATTTAATGATTCGAAAATAAGTAAAAAATGTAGAAATATGAAGTATTAAAGGGAGTTATGGTAATAATAGGTGGAAAAGCTAAAAGATTATATCTTTTTAAAAGATGTCATCTTTAGATAAAGAAATGTTATTCCGAACCGAACGAAGTGTGTGTGAGGAATCTTTTAAAAAATAAGATTTCTCCCTGCGTAGAAATGACAACTGCAAAATATTCCAAATTTATATAACAGTTCAATTTATTTTCAATTATCTTTTCAGTAAATTGCAAACTTGAAATAACTCACACAACATAAGTAAGCAAAATGAAAAAACTAACTCAGGTTTTACTATTATTTTCAATTCTATTTTGTACCACACAAATTAAATCGCAAGAGAATTATATGGAGTCCATTCAAAAAACAATTCAGGAAGTAAGAGAAAAATACGCGCCGGATAAAAGGGTAGCATTATTTAATATCGAGTTAAAAGAAGAGAATGAGGTTTTATCTTTAGAAGGTGAAACAAATTTACCGGAAGCTAAATCGGAGCTGAACGCGTTACTTAGGAAACAGGGAGTTCAGGTTAAGGATAATGTAGAAACATTGCCAAATGAAGAATTTGAAAAAAAATGTTACGGAATTGTAAATGTTTCTGTGGCTTCAATTCGTTCAAATCCCAGACATTCGGCTGAACTTGCGACACAGGCACTTTTAGGAGCTGTTGTAAATGTTTATAAAAAGGATGGCGGATTTTATTTGGTCCAGACTCCGGATATGTATATTTCGTGGGCTGATAATGATGGTATTTATTTAGTTACCGAAGATGAAAAAGATGAATGGATAAATTCTAAGCGTGTAATTTATCTAAAAGAATATGGATTTACATATTCAAAACCGGATCTAAACTCGGATAGAGTTTCTGATATTGTAATTGGCGATATTTTGAAATTCAGCAAAGCGGATTCCCAGTTCTGTGAAGTTAAATATCCCGATGGAAAAACAGCTTATATTCCGGTTAGTGAATGTACGGATTTAGATGAATGGGCTGATTCTCAGAATCCGACTCAGGAATCAGTTTTAGCGATGGCAAAACGTTTTAACGGCGTTCCTTACATGTGGGGCGGAACTTCTTCTAAATTGCTTGACTGCAGCGGCTTTACAAAGACTGTCTACTTTATGCACGGTATTATACTTGACCGTGATGCGTCCCAGCAAGTTCATAAAGGTGAATTAGTTGATACAGAAAACGGTTATGAAAATCTTAAAAAAGGTGATCTTCTTTTCTTTGGAAGAAAAGCTGAAGGTGATAAAAAAGAGAGAATAACCCATGTTGGAATTTATATTGAGGATGGTGATTTTATTCATGAAGGGGGAACTGTTAAAATAAACAGTTTCAATAAAGAAAAACCATATTACAGCGAATATAGAACAAATACATTTATCCGTGCCCGGAGAGTACTTTCTTCTATTGGGGAAAACGGGATTCATACAATCAGGCAAAATAAATTTTATTATGGGGAAAAATAATGAATCATACTAGAAGGAATTTTCTTAAAACTACCGGGATATTAACCGGAGCGGCATTGGCTGGTTCGGCTCCCGATTTAACTGCGTCTAATATTATTAAGGGGAGATCCGGTAAAATGAAACTTTCATTTAAACCTTACACATTAGAATTAAAACATGTATTTACAATTGCTACAAGTTCCAGAACAACTACACCTGTTATGTTAACTGAAATTGAGTATGACGGAATTATCGGTTACGGCGAAGCGTCAATGCCGCCGTATTTGGGCGAATCTCAGAAAACCGCGAGTGAGTTTTTATCTAAAGTGGATTTAGAACAGTTCAATAATCCTTATGAATTAGAAGAAATTTTGGAGTATGTTGATTCAATTGCTCCGGGAAACGGTGCGGCAAAAGCTTCTGTTGATATTGCTTTACACGATCTTGTTGGTAAAATGATGAATCAGCCATGGTATAACATTTGGGGATATGATAAAGATAAAACTCCTTATACATCGTATACAATTGGTATTGATACTCCTGAAGTAGTTAGGGAAAAGGTTAAAGAAGCTAATCAATTTAAAATATTAAAAGTTAAACTCGGCAGAGAAAATGATAAAGAAATGATAGAGACAATCAGATCGGTTACCAATGTTGATCTTTGTGTTGATGTGAATCAGGGCTGGGAAGATAAACATATGGCTCTGGATATGATTCACTGGTTAAAAGAAAAAGGAATTGTATTTGTTGAGCAGCCTATGCCAAAAACAAGTATCGATGATATGGCGTGGCTTACTGAAAATAGCCCGCTCCCGACTATTGCTGATGAAGCTATGCAGAGAATTCCTGAAGTTATAAAAGCTCACGGAGTTTATTCTGGAATAAATATAAAACTTATGAAGTGTACCGGAATGCGTGAAGCAAATAAAATGGCAACTATGGCTAAAGCACTTGGTATGAAAGTAATGCTTGGCTGTATGACAGAAACATCATGCGCTATTTCAGCGGCTTCTCATCTTTCTCCAATAGTAGATTGGGCAGATCTTGACGGTGCTTTATTAATTGGAAATGATCCTTACGAAGGTACAACTGTTGTTGATGGTAAAGTAATTTTGAATGACAGACCAGGTATTGGTTTGAAAAAAATGTAAAATTTCAGAACCCAACTTTTCCATGAAGTTGGGTTTTATATGTATCTCGATTAACAACCTACCCTCAAAACGCTAAAGATGCATGAAAAACCATACGTTAAGTAGTAAAAAGTGGCTTAGTGAATGAAAAACCATACAAGAACTTGACAAACACAATTAAAATTCATACATTTGTATGAAAAATAAGTCATTAACTAAGCTTAAGAACCATAATGAATGAAAAATCATACATAAACTGGCAGTCAATGAGTGATTCCGCGTTAGGTGAAAAAATAGGAACCTTTCTCAAACATCATAGAATTGAACAAAACAGAACTCAGGACGAAGTTGCTGAAAACGCCGGAATTAGCCGTTCCACACTTAGTTTGCTGGAAAAAGGGCAATCTGTATCAGTAGCAACATTATTACGTGTTTTACGTGTTTTGGATTTACTGAATATTATGGAAATATTCAAAGTAGAAAAACAAATGAGTCCAATAGAACTAGCAAAACTGGAACAAAAAACCCGTCAGCGAGCCAGTAAAGTCAGTTATGTAAAAGAGCAACCGCCAAAGAGCAGCTGGTAATGATTACATCAGCATTTGTAAAAATATGGGAAGAAATTGTAGGTGCTATAGTCTGGAATGAAAGTACCGGATTAACAAGTTTTGAATACGATCCCAAAAAAAATGAATTAGGCTGGGATTTATCGCCAATAAAAATGCCTGTGTCTCAACGGAACAGGATCTTTTCGTTTCCGGAGTTAAGGGCTAAAGAAAATAGCGGATCCGATACATTTAAAGGACTTCCCGGATTATTAGCGGATGTACTGCCTGATAATTATGGTAATCAGTTAATTAATATATGGCTTGCACAAAACGGCCGTCCGCAAAACAGTATGAATCCCATTGAACAATTATGTTTTATTGGTACCAGAGGAATTGGTGCTTTGGAGTTTGAACCGTCGCAATTTAAGCAGACTAAAAAAACATTTAACGTGGAAATTGAAAGCCTGGTAGATATTGCGAGTAAAATGCTGAATAAGAGGGAAGGATTTGAAACCAACTTAAAGGATGACGAACAGCATGCTCTTATGGATATTTTAAAGATTGGTACTTCGGCAGGCGGAGCCAGACCAAAAGCAATTATAGCTTATAATAAAAAAAACGGTCAGGTAAAATCTGGGCAGACAAAAGTTCCCAAAGGATTTGAGCATTGGTTAATAAAATTAGATGGTGTAAGTGATTCGCAATTTGGAAACAGTAAAGGTTATGGTCGTGTTGAAATGGCATATTACTTAATGGCAAAGGAATGCGGAATTGATATAATGGAATCTAAATTGCTGGAGGAAAATGACAGAGCGCATTTTATGACAAAAAGATTCGATAGGGAAGGTTCAGATCAAAAACACCACATACAAACCTTTTGCGCGCTTCAGCATTTCGATTTCAATAATATAACAAGTTATAGTTATGAACAGCTTTTCCAGACAATGAGAATGCTTCGTTTAACTTATCCGGAAGCTGAACAAATGTTCAGACGAATGGTTTTTAATGTTTTAGCAAGAAACTGCGATGATCATACAAAAAACTTTTCGTTTAGATTAAAAAAAGATCAGTGGTGGGAATTAGCTCCGGCTTATGATTTATGCCATGCGTATCGTCCGGATAGTTTGTGGGTAAGTCAGCATGCTTTAAGTATAAACGGAAAAAGAAAAAATATAAGTCGGGATGATCTGATGATTTTAGCAAAATCTATGAATATAAAAAAGGCTGATAAAATTATTTCAGAAATAAATAAAACTGTCGGTTTATGGAATAACTTTGCAGATGAGGCAAATGTTTTTCCAAAATTAAGAGATGCAATAAAAACTACACTGATTAAATTTTAGATAAAGTTACTGTTCTAAAATGAGATAGGAAAATTCACTTCATATTATGTAACTGTTTAATTTTAATCGGAAAAACATGATAATTCTAAGTGGAATATTTTTTGATAGTTAGCTTAATTAAATAGATTTCTTTTTGGAAAATAATATCTTTACAGACTGGGATTCAATATCGGACTAAAGTTTATCATATTATATTTTATATTCACGGCAAGTCTGTTTGCCGGTGATATTTACATAAGAATGAATCAGTTGGGATTTCTGCCGAATGAATATAAATCGGCAATTATACTAAGTGAAACGGATTTAGAGAACGGGTTTTTCGAAATTATTGAAACGGTTTCCGGGAATGTTGTTTTTAAGTCAGATATAAAAGAAAATATTGGGCAATACGGAAATTTCAATTACACTTATAAATTAGAGTTTTCTGATTTAATTTTGGAAGGAAAATATTTTTTAAAAGTTGAAAAGGAGAAGTCTTATTCTTTTTCAATAAATAAAAGTATTTATAATCATCTTGCTCCAAAACTTCTTGATTTCTTTAAAATTCAGCGATGCGGATATACAAACCCGACTGGACATGAAGTTTGCCATATAGCTGACGCAACTTCAATTATTAATACAGACGGATCAAAATTAGATGGGGCAATTGATCTTACCGGCGGATGGCATGATGCTGGTGATTATGTAAAGTTCTTAAATACAACGGCTTATGCAACTTATACACTTTTATTTTCGTATGAGTTCGATAAAAAAAAATTCGGTTTTGATTTAAATAAAAACAACATTCCGGATATTCTTGAAGAAGCAAAAATTGGGTTAGACTGGCTGCACAGATGTAATTTTGAAAAATATAAACTTATATCAAGTGTTCAGGATTTACGGGATCATACAGTAGGCTGGAGAATGCCGGAAAATGACAGCTTAACTTACGACAGACCGGCTTTTGTTGGGATTGGGAAAAATACTGCTGGATTATTTACAGCTACAATGGCTATTGCTTCCCGTATTTGGAAAGAGGATATGTATTATGAAGAGTATTCTGAAAAATGTTTAACAGCGGCGGAAAATATTTATTCAGTTAGAAATGAAATACCGGATATAGATAGTTCCGGGTGCGGAATGTATATAGATAATACATATCTTGGCAAATTAGCACTTGGAGCAATTGAGCTTTATAACACAACAAAAAGACCAGAATTGCTTAATGAAGCGGTAAAATATGCTGATTCGGCCGGTGCGGATTATTGGTGGAGCTGGGGAAATATAAATACTTTTGCTCATTATAAAATTGCCAGACATGAACCTGTGTTTTCGGGATATATACTAAATAATATAAATCACTTTTTAAATTCGTATAATCAAAAAATATTTGGAGAAGGTGCCGCTTACAGCTGGGGAACCAATAATACACTGCTTGGAGTAACACTTCATACAATATTATGGCAGGATTTAACTGGCGAAGATTTATTTATGAAATTGGGTGAAGTTCAGAGAGATTTTATTTTAGGCAGAAATCCCTGGGGAAAATCTTTTATTTATAAAACCGGCAAAAATTTTGTAAAGAATTTACATCATCAAATATTATTTTTAAATAAAAAAAAGTTTGAGGGAGGTTTTGCGGCCGGTCCAATAAAAAGAGAAATTTTGGATTCATACAACCTCCCATTTGAAAAACCGGATAGACTGAAAAAATTTCAAACAGATGATGCTTATTATAGAGATGATAGAATGGATTATGTCTCAAACGAACCAACTATTACTGCAAACGCGACCGCAATATTTGTTATGGGCTATTATTCATCGAGATAAAAAGTGTATCATATAAGTACACTTTTTTTGTAAAATCTCATTTTGAACTTATCCGCACTGCAAAATTTAACCTAAAGTAACCTTTTACATGGCACCTATTTTGCACTCTTTGTAGGTGAAATTTTCTAGGATTTAATAATGAATACAAATTTACAGTTAATACCATCAGGATTTTCTTTAATTGATGAGAAATGGGGCGGTTTGTACATTGGTGGAAGCTATTTGATTATAGGTTCCCGAAAAACCGGCCGTACGCTTTTAAGCTTACAATGTGCAATGGAATCAGCAAAAAATCAGCAGGTTTGTTTATATTTTACAAATATGCGCCCAAAAGATTTAATGATTCAGGCTGCTTCAATTAATTTTGACATCCAGACTTACATGAACCGGAACCAGATTATAGTTGTAAGAGTAGCTTCGCCGGACGATGTATACGATCAGCCTAATCAGGATGAATTTTTAATAGAGTATATGAATGATATTATAACAGTAGTAAATCATTACCAGCCTCACCGTATAATCTTCGATGAACTTACCCCGTACATTGGTTTTAATAGCTTAGACCTCCTAAAAGATGTTTTTGTACACACTCTGGAAAATCTTGGAAGTAAAGATATTACTAGTTTATTTTTAGTTGGTGAACCTGCAACCTCAAGATCTAGGGAAATTGTTGATACACTTTCGCATGAAGTTACAGCTAATATTTATCTTAAAAATGCCGAAAATGCTTCTCCAAATGAAAATAGAAAAGGAACTATTTCTATTGTTCCTAATATTGGTCATACAGAAGGAGCTTATACCGAAGATTTTGAAGTAGAACCTTATATTGGCTTAACTATTCCTAAATTGATGAAAGAAGAATCATCCGATTTTGAATATCCTTCAAGTCGTGAAGAAGATCATCAAATACAGAATCTTAGAAAAACCAAGTTAGATAATATTGCTGAGCCTTATTCATTTTCAAATTTATATGAGTATCCTGATTTTGAACTTCTTTTAAATAATCAGATTGCGCTATTTAGAAGTACTGGTCAGGTATTTGATTTAATCGCATTTAAACTTGATCATGTTTTTAGAATACAGGGGCATTTAACGGTAAATGAGTTAAAAGAAGCTTTAAGATTATCAACGGATAAAAAAGATAAAATCTGCGTTATTGATAATAAAGTAATTGTACTTGTTGTAAAAAGTGATAGTAAAAGTGCGCAGAATATACTTTTCTCAATAAAATATCATTTTCCAAGTGAAGATAAAAACTATCTGAATAGTGTTTTAGAAAATATTTCAGTTCTAAGTATTGAAGTAGACGAGAATATTGATAACGCAAAAACAATGTTGAATTATATTGCTTCTTCTGATGAAGATGTGGAAAAAAATTATATTCCATTGAAAAATTTTGTTGAATAATGAGTAAAATATTAAACATAGTTTTTGTATTCATAATATTTACCACAGTTTTAACCGCACAAAAAAATTATGAAAACTTAAAACGCCGTTCTATGATTCATATTAGAGCTGAGCGTTACGGTGAAGCAATTGATCAGCTTAATAAATACATCTCTGCTAACGCAAGAGATGCTGAAGGTTATAATTTGCGTGGAATCTGCTATGAAAACAGAGAACAGTATGATTATGCTGTTTATGATCTAAGAATTGCCGTAAGACTTGAGCCTGGAAATTCGGAATATAGAAACAATTTAAATAGAATAATAAATATCTGGTATCCAATTTTATATAAGAAAATTGAAGGATATAAACGGGAAATAGCAATAGATCCGGCTAATCCGTTTAATTATTTGGAAATAGGAAAATGTTATAAAAATTTAGAAGAATGGAAAAATGCTGAACTTTGGTATGATAAATATTTAGCCCGTGATAATGATGCTTCGCCGGACGAAATAATTCGTTATTCAATAATATTAGAGAAAAACAGACATATCAGAAAAGGTGAAAAAATATTAAAAGAATGGGTTGAAAGATATCCTGAAGACTGGCGTTTATGGAGCCGTTACGGATATTTTACACTCTGGCTTGGTAAATATAAAATTGCCGAAGATGCTTTTTCTAATGCTTTAGCCTTTAAACCATATTTTAAGGAAGCTCTGGACGGTTTAGATCTGGCTAGAAAAGAAGGTTATTTAATTCAGTTACAGATTGATAATAGCGGAAGGAAAGTTTATCCCATTGATAGATTGTACTGGCTGATTAAAAAGTATCCTGAGAAAATTGATTATAGATTTGATTTGATATCTGAATTAATTAAAGTTAACAGACTGCAGGAAGCATTAAATCAATTTAAATATTTGGAGGCGCATCATTCGGAAGATGAAAATTATACTTCTAAAATTGAAAATACAGGGAGTATAATTGACAGTATAAGAAATAAGCGGATTGAATTATTTACAACTGAGTTAAAAGAAGATCCTACTAATGAAGATAGTGTTATAAAACTTGCTGAAGAGTACGCACATTCTTTTGATTACGAAGCAGCTTTAGAGATTTTAAAAGAATATATGAATGGCAACGAAAATAGTTTTTCCGATATAGTCAGGTTCAGATTTGCACAGTATTCGGCTTGGAATTATGATTTTGAAAACGCGATTGAGCAGCTTGATATTTTGCTGGAAAAAGATGCTGAGAATTTAGATTACAGACTTTTGCGCGGACAAATTGCTGTCTGGGTTGTTGGTGATTTTGATTTGGCGGAAAAATATCTTCTTAGTGTTCATGAAGCAAGACCAAAAAATATTACGGCAATTACAACTTTAGTGCAGCTTTATGCCTGGAAACGGAATTTTGAAAAGGCAAATGAATATCTCAATTTAGCAAAATCAATTGATGAAAACAGCGATTTAGTAATTGCATCGGAAGAAGCATATCTAAAACATTTAAATCAGGCAAAGTTCGAAGAAATTTTCGCTATCAGAGTTGAAGCACAGAATTTGGCTTTGGAAAAAGAATTTGAAGCTTCTAAGGAAAAATATGATGAATATTTTGAACAAATTGATGAACCGACAAAAAGTGAATATATAGAATATACCGATGTATTAAATGCGCTGGAAGAATATGATGAGTCAATAGAAATTTATAAGAATATTCTGGAAGTTGATGATGATTTAAGTGTTAAACGCAGAATGGCAATGAGTTATATCTGGATTAAAGATTCTGAAATGGCACTTTCCACAATACACGAGATTAAAAGTGAAATGGAAAGTGATGATGATGAATTATTTATTGTTAATCTTTTATATGCAAAGGCACTTCAATTAGATGGGAAACCGGAAGAGGCGGAAGAACTTTTAGATAGCGCAAAAATGAAGATGAGAGATTCGGACGAATTAAAGCTTATTGATGACAGCAAGTTTAAAACTGATCTGTTTATTGGCGATGTTTATGCTTCGATAGAAGAATATGGAGAAGCAGAGGATATTTATAATTCGATGATAGAAGAAACATCAGATTCCAGCGAGATTAAAATTGTTAAACAAAGAATAGACTGGCTGCCGGAGTATGGATTTGGAGCCGGAGCATCATCATTATTAAATGTTTTACTACCATATCATATGGGATTATCTCCATTTGGAAGTTTCTATAAAGATAACCAGGATTTTTTAACATGGTCTGCGGGCTCGGCTTTAGATATTGGACTAAATAAATTTATAGGTGTCGGAGGCTCGTTTACACATTACTATTTCTATTCGGATTATTATGCGGGTAATTATAATACAAAAGAAATAAACAGACTTCTGGGAAATGTAAATCTGTTTTGGCATAAATATTTTACAACTAATATTAGTTATGGAATTTTAAATAGCACTGATATTGATGAAAAGGAGACCTGGGGATTATCATTAAATTATGTAAACAAATTTAGCGCGTCATTTAGTTATAATAAAACCGATGCAAGAACAATATTGTATTCGCCAAAAATTCTGTTTAAGGATTTTGACGCGGAAATGTATCAGATGAATATTGAATATGACAAAAAAAACAAGATGCATTTATCGCTTTTATATAAGTATTACACTCTTACTGATAATAACAAAGGAAATGATCTAAGATTTAGATTTGGTAAAAGATTTGTCGATTACAGTTTAATTGGATACGAATATTATTTTATAGATTTCGGACGTATAGATCCTTTATATTATTCACCACAGGATTTTTCGTCACACAGTATCTGGGCAAAAGCGGATGTTTATAACGAAGATAATTTAGATATTAATTTAGGCGGTAAATTTGGATATGCTCCTTCAGTTGATTACGTTTTGAGTGAAATTAATGGAGAGATCGATTATAATCCTTATAAATTTTTAAAAATTAGTGGAGAAGCAAGTATTGGCAGATCATTTAGATATGATTCTGCATATACTTATATAAGTCTATATGTTTCGGCATATATGAGTATTTATTAAGACAAAGGAATCTGATTAAGTGAAATATTGTTAATTTGTGTATCAAAATGTTACAATAAAATGTTTTGAACATGTTATTATTTTTTAGATGTTGAATGGACTGCAAATTCAAAAGGTTTTGTGGCACATGAATTGGCTACATATTATATGATAAAAAGAATTGGAAATGATAAAAAACAAGATAAATAGAACAAGAATAACTCTGGATAACAGGGAAGTAAATGAACCTGTCAGGGATGAACTGAAAGAAAAAAAACGTGTTATCTGGATTAGCGGAATTGTTTCAATAATCTTTTTTGTAATAATCTATTTAACACTGCCTTATACCATACTTTCGTGGAGCGGACTTTATGTTTATGCATCCATAGTATCGCTGGTTATTTTTCTGTTTGTTTTAGTATTTAGATATTTTTCCATTCTTATAATGGCGTATCTATATATCACAAGATATACGGTTCAGGACAAAAACGGATATTATCCGTTTATCTCAATTATAGTCCCGGTTTATAATGAATCGAAAGTGATTGAATCTTCGGTAAACTCTTTACTGAAATTAGATTATCCAAATTATGAAATAATTATTGTAAACGATGGTTCCGAAGATAATACGGCGGAAGTTGCGGAATCTTTAGTTGGTTATAAACATGGTGTAAGCTCTAATGTTAAAGTTTCTCTTATAAACAAACCAAATGGCGGAAAATCGAAAGCTTTAAATGCCGGGATCCAATATTCGGAAGCTGATTTTGTTTTATGTATGGATGGTGATTCACAGTTATCTGAAAATACTCTTAAGATGGGAATTAGACATTTAGCCGATCCTGAAGTTGGAGCTGTTGCCGGAAACGTAAAAGTATTAAATAGAAAGAAATTTTTTACTGATCTTCAGGCACTGGAATATATTGAAGGTTTAAATATGCCAAGAAGTGCCCAGGGATTTATTCACATGGTAAATATAATTCCTGGTCCAATTGGTATATTCAGAAAAGAAGCAATTTACGATGCCGGATATTATTCAAGTGATACATTTGCTGAAGATGCTGATTTAACATTAAAAATTTTAGCTGCCGGCTGGAAGATTCATTACGAGCCAAATTCAATTGCTATTACTGAAGCGCCAGAAAAACTTCAGCAGTTATTAAAACAAAGATACAGATGGACCCGCGGAATTATACAGGCAATTAGAAAACATAAGAAGTATATAATAAATCCGACTTTAAATTTTAATAACACATTAGTATTATGGTCAATGGCTTACGAAGCTTTATTATGGCCGTTTATGAACTTATTCAGTAATCTGAATTTTATTTTAGTAGCTCTGTTTGCCGGAATGTCGAGCCTGGTATTCTTTTTCTGGGTAGGAATCGCAATTCTCGATATGATGTCCGCACTATATTCGGTAGCCGTAGAGAAGGAAGATTTTAGACTTGTTCCTTATGCGCTAATTTATAGAATATTTTTTGTTGTATTGATTGATGTTACAAAAGCGATGGCAACAATTGAAGAGTTTCTGGGAATTAAGATGAATTGGGGAAAATTAGAACGAATCGGGACTATAAAATAGTTCCTTAAAAAGAAAATAATTTTGAGGTAATATAATGGAATTAATTCCAATACTTTCTTTAATAGTTTTAACAGCCACTGTATCAACATTTATTTTAGCAGTTGGCGCTTATATTTTATATAAAATAAGAGAGCGTAAAGGTCAGACTTTAGCTGCTCCTAGACCGGAAGCTGTTGAAGCTGAATTGGTTGCTCCGGCTCCGATGGTTGCTGAGCAGAGACATACCCAGAGTCAGCCTCTTACAAGAAAAACTATGTATGAAGAATCCAGACCAACAATGACCGGCTCACGGGGAACCAGAATGGAAGAAGAAAGAATGCGAAGAGGAGCAGGTCCACAAACGAGACAAACTTTTGTTCAGACTTCTACTTCCGGAAGATTTAGTGAAACTGGTGAATATTTTGATCCGCATAAAAAGTTTATGAGATATACACAAGACGGATATCAGGATACATCAGACTCAAGAAGAACAACTCAGAGAAAAGAGGATAAATTAAAGTGGCGTTAAAAGTTAAGGGATTTAAAGTAAATCTGATACTAATACTAATCTGCGGATTACTAATGGTAGTAGCTTCAATACTATCATATTTGCTGGTTGTAAGAGGTGTGTACGGAAATTATCGTGCTACCCAGATTCTTCCAAGTAAAAGTAATCTATCAGTTGGCAAACCGCTTTATAATAAAAAGGTAGCAATACTTTATTCAACATATACCGAAAATACTTTAGATGACGGCAGTACCTGGTTAAATGATAATATAAGTACATGGGAAACATTTTTAGGTTCAACAAAATTGCAATTTGAAGTTGTTGGCGATCAGTTTATAGAATATGAAGATTTAAGTGAGTATGGACTTATTTTACTTCCAAGCACAACTGCTTTAAGTGATAGAGAGATTACAAAAATTAAAAAGTATATGGAACGGGGCGGAAGTATATTTGCTTCCGGCGGAACCGCAACCATGTCTGACGAAGGTAAATGGAGGGGCTGGGAATTTTTCTCTGAGGTGTTTGGTCTAAAATTCACAAAAGAAATTCATCCTGAAGAATTTGATTCCAAGATTCATACACTCAGAGGAAATATCCCTATTACAGCCGGAATACCTCCTGGATATACATTTAAAATAGCTACATGGGATCGTCCGATTTATGCCGAAATTCTTGATCCTCGTGTAAAACAAATTAGTTATTGGTTCGATTATAGACGTGAATCCGGGCTTGTTAATGAGGAAGTTAAAAAGAGTGCCGGAATTGTTCATGGTACTTACGGACGCGGCAGATTTGTATGGTTTGGGTTTGAATTAAATAGTGTTTTTGGCGAGCAGGAAGATTATATATATTTAGATAAGCTTTTTAATAACTGTATTAACTGGCTTACATATAGACCAACTGCTTTTGTGCAGAACTGGCCAACACCTTACAAGGGTGCTGCTTTATTTATTCCTACAGTTGAAAAGCAGGCACAAAATGTTAAAAATTTAATCTCGAATGTTCTTAGCGGAAGAAAATATCCTACAACGTTTTTTGTTGATCCATTGGTGGCAAAACAAAATCCAAAACTTGTAAAAACGATGGCGCAGTATGGCGAAATTGGTTCGGTTATGGATGTTGAATTTGTTGAAGATATAATTGATACAAACATATACTTAAGCGAAAAAGAGTTTCAACTGGCAAATATTCAGGCAGTTAATAACCAGATGATTTCGGCAACCGGTAAAAACATGATTGCTGTAATGCCAGAATTTGGCGTGTTTAACGAATATACACTGCAGGGATTGGCTGGCAATGATATAGGCTTTTTAGTTTCTGATTCTTTGAGTGACCGTTCCGCCCCAAAAATTGAAGTCAGAAATAATTTACCAATTATGATAATATCGAATACCGTGAGAGACGATAATATAATTATTGGCGATTATAATCTGAGTGATAAAGAATTCCAAAGATATACATACGAAGAAGATGTAGACAGAACACTTTTTGAAGGCGGATTATATGTTCTAAAAATACATTCTGATAAACAGATGAGAAGAGAATATGTAAGTGTAACAAAAGATATTCTAAAGTATATAGAACAAAATAATATTTGGTTGTGTTCATTAAAAGAACTAAAACAATGGTGGATGTCTAGAAGCGATATAGAATTTAGATATGAATCCAGAAGTGAAAGACGCATTGCTGTTGAGATTTCTAATCCGCTTGGTGATGATCAGACTGATTTTGTTGTTCAGTTAAACGTAAATAAACGAATCAAAAATATTAAGATATCATCCGATATAGTATTTACAGATTTACCTAAATATGAATTCAATAACATTACTAATGTACTTTACCTTTATATTGATGATCTGGGTGAAGGTGAATCAAGATCTTATTTTATCGATTTCGATTTAATATAAAAGAAACTAATATGAAAAAAACAAATTACATAATGAAATATATATTACTAGCGGGCTTTATAATATCGTTAAGTGCCTGTGTAGAAACAATAACTGATCCGGTTACCGGAACACCGACAATTGAAATATATAAGCCGCTTGAAGAAGATACAGTTCAGCTTGGCAAAAATAGAATTTATTATGATTCCTACGATGCAGACGGATTAAAAGATAATCTTTCACATTTTGAAGTTTTTATAAATGGCGAATCAAACGGAGTTTTTCAGCACGAACAAGATTCATCTATAACTCCAATATACCTTAATATAACTGATAATTTATTAGTTAACTCCAGAATAAGCTATTATGTATTAACTTATGATAAACGCGGAGTTCATACTAAAAGTATTGAAATTGAAGATGTGTTTGTTGACAGATCACCGGCAAGTCCGGATGGATTAGTTCTACAATGGCAAAATGAACTTGGTACAATTGTAAATCTTGTATGGAATGATAACGCTACAAATGAATCTAATTATGAGTTGTGGCGAAAAGATGGTATTGAAGGTGACTATAAATTAATAAAAACTTTGTCAGCTGATATTTTTAGTACAAATGATCATGGACTTCAGACTTTCATAAACTATTATTATAAAGTCAGAGCTACAAATGCTTATGGCGGTTCAACTTTTAGCAATGTAGTAAATTCCAAAGGTATAGCTGGCGGAGATGCTCCATCCGAATTAAAAGCAGAAGCTTTAGGCGCAACAAAAATTATTTTAACATGGAAAGATAACTCTTCTGATGAGTTAGGTTTTTTTGTTGAAAGATTAAATAACAATAATGGTGAATGGGAAAAAATCAAACTTCTTCCTAGCAATACAACTGAATTTTTAGATCAGAATCTGGTTGCGGGAAATACTTATAAGTACAGAGTTTTCTCATACTCAACAGATTCGCAATCGGCTTACTCAAACGAAGCTCAGGCTACAACCGCATGGCAGGATGTTTTAGCACCGGATAATTTAATTGCCGTCTTTAATCCTGATCTTAATGCGGTAATTCTTAACTGGAAAGATAAAACCGTACTAGAGGATGGAACCTATATAGAAAGAAAAACAGGACTGGGTGGAATGTTTGTGGAAATAAATTCTGTTGATATAGATATAGAAACTTATTCTGATTCGTTGATTGAAGCAGGCAAAACATATTACTACAGAGTGCGTCATCATGCGGTTGCCGGTCATTATACCGAATACTCTAATACTGCGGTTGTATTTATTCCAGAAACAGCTCCAAAGCAGCCAACTGATTTTAGTATAACTGAATTTACATCCGGAGTTTTATATGGCTTAACCTGGAAATACAATTCTACAATTGAGATTGACGGATTTGAACTTCAAAGAAAAATTGGTGAAAACGGAGATTTTGAAACTTATAAGATTTTTTCATCCGATACCAGAGCATTCAATGATAGTATAAGTGTTCAATCTGAAATTCATTATTATAAACTGAGATCGTTTAGAGGAACCCTGTTATCTGATTTTACAGAGATAGTAAGTACAAGCGGCAGTTTAATTGATGGTTTAGAAAGCCCCGCAAATTTAAGTCTGGTCTCACTAACATCAGCAGTTCCTTATGAAATAAAAATCAGCTGGGATGATAAATCATCGCAGGAATATGGTTTTATAATTGAAAGAAAAGATAATATAAATTCATCAATAGTTGAATTTAGAGAAATTTCGAGAGTTGGTCCAAATGTAAAAGTGTATAGTGATGCTTCAAGTTTACTTGTAAGAGGCGGATTATATACTTACAGAATACGGGCTTATAATGCCCAGAATGAATCTGGGAACTCAAACGAATTAAATGTACAAATACCCTGGTAACTAATGAATACTGTAAGTACAAAATATGATATGTTAAGTCAATATCCGGAAATTGCGGCTATTACTGTAAATACTTTTGCAAAAGTAATTGATTATAACAGTAAGGCTTTAGAACTATTCCCGGAGATAAATACAAATAGTAATATATTCGATTTTTTTAGTGAAGAAAGATCACAGTTGCTCGAAGTTTTTTTCCTGGAATCTAAAAATCAGCAGAAAAGTGTTTCTAAAGAAATTGCAATTGAAAGTAATATTGTTGAAACCAAATATATAATAACAATTCAGCCTGATATAAGTGACGATAATTTATTTGTATTTACTTTAAAGCCGGATGAATTGATTGATAAAAATCTTGATGGAATTAAATTTAAAGTAAATGTACCAATTGATGATAAAATTGGTGACAGGAAAGATGTATTACGAATTTTAGAAATGATAAAATCGTCATATCCATTTACGTTTATAGAAAAAAATAATCTGCAGAGAGAAATAAATAAAATTAGCGACTTCTTCTGGATCAAAGATATAGAAGGTAAATATTCTATTGTAAATAATAGTTATTCGTCGGTTCATGGCTTAAAACCAATCCAGCTCGAAGGAAGAAGTGTTGCAGAGTTTATTCCTCCATATTTAGTTAATATAAATTCGGCAATCGAGAAGTATTTAGTTGATACATCAAGCGCAGTAATTGTTGAAGGAGTATTTAACTCGTTATTAAACAACTTTAATGAAAAGAAAGAAATTATAGAATATCCTATTTGCGATATTGATAATAAGGTTATTGCTATTATAGGTCTTTCTAATAGCATCAAAGAAACTGCCGCGGCAATTTCTGAAGATAATATTATGATGAATACATTTAGTTCTATGCAGCAGGCAGTTGTTATAATTAATAATAATGGGATTATAACTAATTACAGCAATGAACTTAAAAACTTATTTGGTATAAAGGGCGAAAACAATTTAACCGGATTAAGCATAAACACAGTAGTTCCAGGAAGTATATCAAATAAATTGAACGAGATAATTTACAAATTATCACCTAATGTTAAGATAGATGAAAAATTTTCTGCTTCTTTAAAAGAAAAAGGCAGAATTAGAATTTCGGTTAAAAGTATTAGTCATAGTAATAAGCAGGATGTAGGTTTACTAGTAAGTTTTACAGAGTTAGAAGACGAAAACAAAACAAATGAGAGCAAGGTTAAAATGTACGATGTTATTATGAAATCGAGCCCGGAGCCGATTTTTATTTACGATGTAGAAAATTTAAAATTCTTAAAAGTAAATAAAGCGGCGCAAAAATTATATGGTTATTCTCAAGAAGAATTTCTTCAATTAGATCTTACAGATTTATATACACCGGAGGATATACAAACGCTTCTGCAATCATCAAACTCTGCAATTGAAGAGGGAAGATACACTGGTCCCTGGAGACATCAGAAGAAAGACGGAACAACTATACTTGTTGAAATTAGCAAGTTCGGTTATGAATATAATGGTAAACTTACCCATATTAATATGGTGCGCAATGTTACTGAAAATATAGAAAAAGAAAAAGAACTTAAAATATTAAGAGCTTCATTAGAGAATACAAGTGATATAATTGTAACTATTGATAGTGATGGATTTATTGTTGACTGTAATTCATCAATTAAAGATCATTTAGGATATTCGAAAGAAGAGTTAACAGGAAGACCACTTTTAAGTTTAGTCGCGGATAATGAAAGATCCAGAGTTACTGCCGAAATTTTAAATTCAGGCATTACCAGACCAGAAAAAATTAAGTTCGATTTTAAAAAACATAACGGTGATATACTGGGAACTAATATTGTTGCAACCCCTATTATAAATTATGCCGGCGATGTTGACAGTTATAATATAGTTATTAAACCGGTTATCATAGAATCGGAAAAAACAATAGAAAAAGTTCTGGAATCATCTATGTTAAAAGACATTAGAGATATGAGCTCAAATGAACTAAATAAAAATTTCCTTTCAAATCTATTTCATGAAATGCTTACTCCTATAAATGTAATTATGGGATTTGTACAAGAAATTAATGAGAGTATTCCTAATCCTACTGAAGATCAGAAAGAAGCTACAAGTATTATAAAAGAAAATCAGAAAATGCTTTTATCACTTATGGATAATGTGATTGAATATGTAAGTATTGAAGAAGATGAAACCGAATTGGATACCGAGACAATAACATTTGTAGATATATTAGATGATTTGGAAGTTAATGTTAAAAAACCGTTATCAGAAAATAATATAGATTTTAATTATGGCAGAATATCTTCATCGCTGGTTTTAGATACTGATAAACAAAAGTTAACAACACTATTAACTTTACTGGTTAAAATTATTGCGGAAGTAACACAAGAAAAGAAAATTATTCTTTCAGCAACATCGTATAATTCTGAAAATATACTTATCAGTCTAAAAGATAATCGTTCAGCTATTTCGGGGCATTTATTAAAAGTATTAAATGAAATATTTAAAAGTGATGAAGAAACAATTAGAAAAACTTACGGGATTTCGAGACTTACAATGAGACTAGCCCAGAAACTGATTAAACTGCTTTCTGTTGAACTTCTTGTTGTTTCAAAAGGGAATAAACCTGCCGAGTTCGGGTTATTGCTTCCTTCAAAAATAGAAGAAGAAAGTATTCAGATAACTAAGCTTGAAGATTTAGATGATATAAATTCACTAAGAGGAAAAAAAGTTAAGCCTGAGTATATTGAAACTATAAACCCGGAAAAAGCTGATAGGAAATTTATAGTTGAACAACCAGCTCAGCAATTTATTGAAACTGAAAAAGTTGTAGCGGAGCCTTTTAAACCAGCTATAGAAGAACCGGTATCAGCAACAATTCATCAAATTCAGCCGACTGAAAATAAATCAGTTCAGGTTAATGTAAATCTTCAAGCTCCTGAAACTGCCGTTTCTTCAAAGACTGAAGAATCAATTGTTGCAGAAAAATTTAAGCATAAAGAGAAAAAATGGACAGCTGAAAAATTAAAAGAAATGTCATGCCTTTATTTAGAAGATCAGATGGACTCTCAAATATTGTTTAAGGTTCAGATGAAAGATATTCATAATATAGATTTTGCAGTAAGTTTTGAAGAAGCATTGCCATTGCTAAAATCAAACACATACGATTTTATTATAATGGATATAAATCTAAAAGGTGAATATAACGGACTTGATGCTTTGAAGATTATTAAATCGATGTCAGATTATCAGGATATTCCTGTAGTTGCGTCAACAGCTTATGTATTGCCTGGCGATAGAGAGAAATTTATTAATTTTGGATTCTGCGATTTTATTTCGAAACCGGTTATGCGCGATAATATTGTTGAAACCTTGGATAAACTATTTAACTAATTGTTTATCCCTATAATAAGAGATTAGATAGCTAAATATTACATAAGATAAAATTGAAAAAAGTATGGCCTGTATTGCCGATCCCACAAAGAAGGCAGTCAGGCCATTTTTACTTAGCTTTAGCAGTCCCTCAAAAGTAGGATTTTCCATAATAGAAATTATCCTTGAAAAAGGCAGATCAATATCTGTAAGTGTTTTTCCAATCTCGAAAGCTGAATAATATATTGGTATAGCCGTTACCGGATTAGATATTAATGTTGCCGCCAATGAAAGCGGTGTATTTATTTGAAGTGCCATTGCAAGAGGAATTAATACTATAGTTTGTAACCCTATTGGTATTATCAATCCAATAAAAAATCCTATAGCAATACTAAATGCTAATTTAGAAGAAGATTCCTTAAGCGAAATAATCTTTTTAGCATGACCTTTAGTGTATTCTATGGTAAATATTTTTTTATCTATTTTGAACATGTTTCTGTCATTTTTAATTCCCGAAAAGAGGGATGAGAAAGTTTTTTATTGAATCTGGTAATTTTTATCATTTAATTTATTACTACATAGAATTCCAATCAAATTATCTTTTTGTTAACGCTTCTTAAAATACCAATAAAGCAGTATAAGTATAAAAGTTATAAACAGAATATCATACTTCATTACAGCCTGCATTCCAATAACTTCGTAAAGATAACCAATAATAATATTGCCTACTGTAATGCCTGCTCCAAAATGAAAAGCCCATATAAGTGATTGTCCGGTAGCTCTTAAATTTGTTGGAACCATATCATGAACATATTCAACAACAGCAACTAAAAATAACGAGAGAGTAAATCCCTGTCCCAGACCAACAAATATTGCAACGGAAGGATCTGATATTTGGCTGTATAAAATTACTCTGATTATTGTAACCATGATCGAAATTAAAATTGAATTAGCGGCTCCAAGTTTTCTTACTATTTTTATACCCAGAAAGAATAGGGGGATTTCTGCAAAACATTGTACTGTAAATGCAAGTCCTACTAATTGAAAATCAGCGCCAATCTCTTTGAAGTAGAGATTTATAAACAAATTCATCGGCGATAAAAATATTCCGTATATAAAAATAATTATACAAAAGAGAACCAGAGATTTATTCTTCAATAAAATTTTGAATTGCTCAAGTTTTACTTCAGATAACTTTTTCTTATTTCTAACTTCATTTTTGGGAGTGATGAAAAACAACATTGATAAAAGAACTAACGGAGCTATTATAAAAATCGCATCTATATTTTCTTCAGATATAAAATAACCTAAGGTAAAGGAGGCAATTGCCCAGCCGACTGAACCCCATACTCTGAATTCGCCAAAAGATGATGTGTTGTTTTCTCTAACAAAATTTACCGCCATGCTGTCCTGAAGCGGACCAAGCGGATGAAGGAAAAATGAAAATGGAAGCATGTAAAAAATCACAGCGTAAAAACCTTCAAGAGTTTGAAAGAAAAACAAGAATATTGAAGAACCTACAATGGCAATTCTCAAAATTTTATTTATTCCAAACTTATCGCCGAATATTCCCCAAACCGGAACTACAAAAAATAGCGTTCCCTGTAGAATTCCGTTTATTATTCCTATCTCAGTTCCGGTAAAACTTTTTTCTTCAAGATATAGATTAAAGAATACCAGCCATGAGGCAAGACCCATGTACAGGAGTAAGAATAATGCTGAAATGTTTATTTGTCCTTTACGGATTTCGGGCATAGTTTTTATTCTGTTTATTAAAGTTCGTAAACCTAATACAAATAGATTAGTAATCAAAATAATTGTTAATTCTTAGAATTCGACTACACTTAGTTATACAACTATCTCCCCTAAAGTTTCTCTTGCATTATATTTGTTCGCTCTATATATTACACCATACAAATGTATGGTGTTAGCAAAACTAACTAATTATGTAACTTACATGCCGGAGGTGTATCAATGGCAAAGAATTTAACAGAAATTCAGCGGAAAATTTTAGAGTTTTTGGTAGATAAGATCGGCAGCGGACTGCCGCCAACCTTAGCCGAAATAGCGGAAAACTTTGGTTACAAAAACAGAGCGACTGTTCAGCAGCATTTACAGGCAATAGAAAAAAAAGGATTTATTAAACGTAATCCAAAGTTATCAAGAGGAATTGAATTGATGACGGAAAGTCGATTTTTTGCGTCTAAACCTATTCTTGGAGAAGTTGCTGCCGGTAATCCTTTAACAATTTATCCCGATGCAATTGATTCGGTTGATCTGCCAAACATTGCTTACATGCCCAAAGACTCATTTCTTCTTAAAGTTAAGGGTGATAGTTTAAAGGATGCTTATATTTTCAGTGGCGATATTGTAATTGTGAACCCGAATCTTGAACCGCGGAATGGTCAGTTTGCAGTTGCTATTTTAGAAGATGCCGCAGTTGTTAAACGGTTCAAAAAGGTTGAACATGGCATCGAACTTCATTCGGAAAATGAAGAATACAAGCCTATATTTATTGCAGACAATGAAACTTCATTTACAATGGTTGGTGTTGTTGTTGGTATTTACAGAAGTATGGAGCTTAATTGAGGAAACAAAACGAAATTATAATAAACACCCCAACAGAGTTTAGTTTTAAGGAATGTCTTACTTTTTTAAGCAGAGAACCTAATGAGATTCTGCATAAAATTGAAGGCGAAACTTTTTACAAACTTCTTCAGATTGATAAAGAAAATATTCTTATAAAAGTTACTTCTCCTAAAAACAACAAATTACATATAGAAGCTCTTAACACTGGTTTAGAAAAAAAACATATTCCGATAATAGAAAATTATATCGTTAAATTATTCGATTTGGATAACGACATTTCTGAGTTCTACAAGCTATGTAAGAAAGATAAAATAATGAACAGTGTGGCGGATAAATATTATGGGTTACGTATTATTGGCATCCCAAATTTATTTGAAGCTTTATGCTGGGCGATTATTGGTCAGCATATAAACCTAAAATTTGCTTACACTATAAAAAAGAATTTCACAGAGCAGTATGGCGAAAGTATAGAGTATAACGGTGTAAAACACTGGCTGTTTCCAAATCCAGAAGTTGTTGCTGATCTATCGGTTAATGAACTGAATAAACTGCAGTTTACAAAAAAGAAAGCTGAGTATATTATAGGAATTGCGGAAGAAATAAAATCGGGGAGTTTGAAGTTTGGTCTGAATGAGAACGCAAATTTGATAGAGTGCAAGCTATTAGCACTAAAGGGAATAGGAAAATGGACAGCACATTACGTTATGATGAAATATTTCCAGATTCCATTAGCATTTCCTATTGCCGATGTTGGTTTGCACAATGCGTTAAAAGAACAAATGGGATTAGCGGAAAAACCATCAATTGAAGAGATAGAAAAATATTTTGAACAATTTAGAAATTGGGAAGCGTACACTACATTTTATTTATGGAGATCTTTGATATGAGTGATATATATAAAGCTTATTATGATTCGGAAATAGGGATTATAGAAATAACAGCTTCTGAACAGGGAATTAAAACACTTGAATTTGTTGAAACTGTGGGAGAAGGTAACCAGCAAGGTAATGAGCATATTGAAAAATGTATAAAGGAACTGAAAGATTATTTCTGCGGAGAATTAAAAAGATTTTCTGTTAAGCTTGATTGGAATGGTACTGAGTTTCAGGAAAAAGTCTGGAATTATCTCTTAACAATTCCTTTTGGCAAAACTGTTTCTTATAATCAGATTGCAATTGCATTAGGTGATAAAAAAGCTGTACGCGCAGTTGGAACAGCTAACGGCAGAAATAATATTGCAATTATAGTTCCGTGTCACAGAGTTATTGGGAGCGACGGCAAACTTACCGGATATGCTTATGGTATCTGGAGAAAAGAATGGCTGCTTAAACATGAAGGGATTCAGAATTTTAAGACCCCGGAACAGATCGAATTGTTTTAAGAGTTTATCGCAAAGACGGGAAGACGCAAAAAAAATATTATAATTGTAATTTCGACCGAAGGGAGAAATCTTATTCTTGAACTA
The DNA here is from genome assembly GCA_016342455.1 of Mycoplasmatota bacterium. Classification (GTDB taxonomy): domain Bacteria; phylum Bacillota_I; class Bacilli_A; order Izemoplasmatales; family Hujiaoplasmataceae; genus 4572-104. The sequence continues at coordinate 25,824 of JAEIOE010000027.1, forward strand.
AAAGTAGAGATTCTTACGTCGATTCACTCCTCAGAATGATAATTGTTTTAAGTTTTGCAACATTCTGCTGTTGGCAGACAGGTTTTTCACGAAGTGAAAAGTATAAAGGATAGCAGCCGGAATACTCAGTATGACGCCCATGATTTTACGATTTTTTTTATCGTTGTATTTTTTTAGAGGATAAAGTATGTGGATACAAAAAGAAATATTGATCAAACCAAGAAACAGAGGATTTCATATAATAACACGCGAGATAGAAAATCAAATAGGTGAATTGAAAAATATATCAGTCGGGACAGCGCATATATTTATCAAACACACTTCAGCTTCTTTAACATTAAATGAAAATGCAGATCCCGATGTTAGGGTTGATATGGAATCGCACATAAATAAACTTGCTCCGGAAAACGCTTCTCATTATACACATATATTTGAAGGGTCTGATGACATGCCTGCCCACATAAAGGCTTCATTATTAGGCAATTCGGTTACAGTCCCAATTACAAACGGTGGTTTTAATTTAGGTACATGGCAGGGTGTTTATTTAGGCGAACATCGTAATAATGGCGGTTCCCGTAGAATAGTTGTAACAATAAACGGTGAATAATTTTTTTTTATTAAAAAAAACAATCATGAAAACCTTCCAACCCAAACTATATATAGGCACATCCGGATGGTCTTACAAAGATTGGGTACCAGGTTTTTATCCAAAACAGCAATGTGCCGATCTTAATTGGCTCCAATTTTATTCTCAATATTTTAATACTATAGAAGTCAATTCTACTTTTTATACATACATGAATCCAAAGGTTATAGATGTATGGATTAGTAATACCCGGCATGTTGATGATTTTATATTTACTATAAAACTTCACAGCGATTTTACTCATAAACGCCAGTATACATCGGAGCAGGTGAAGGCTGTACGTTTTAATTTAGATATGCTTGCCAGAGAAGAAAGATTAGGAGGTATATTAATGCAGTTTCCATATTCATTTGACTGTACTGATGCAAATGTAGAACATGTACGTAAACTTGCCGGTGAGTTTGCTGAGTATAATAAGTTTTTGGAAGTAAGGCATAAATCATGGCACAACAAAAATGCCCACAGTTTAACTATATGTACAATAGATCAGCCTCTTATTGGAGAAGCAATTGAGTTTAAACCAAAAGCCGGTAATGAAATTGCGTATATCCGTTTTCACGGAAGAAATGAAGAGGCATGGAAAAGATCTATAAACTCTTACGGAGAAAAGCAGTTGTACGAACAGCAGTCGGAACGTTATAAATATTTTTATTCTCCGGGTGAACTTTCTGAAATTGAGAGAGGAATAATAGAAGTTTACGATAAAGTTAAACAAGTATTTGTAATTATGAATAATCATCCTACAGGATATGCAGTTGCTAATGCATTTGAACTTATGCACATGTTAAAGGGAAAATATAAAGTTAGTATGCCCGATACAATTGTAAAAGCTTTTCCAAGATTAAAAAGTATTTCCGCGTAGTTGAAGTTATACACTTTTCTATATAATCTGATTAATGTTTCTTCATGTTTACCCGTGATTTAAACCGTGGGTATCTGAGAATTCCTTCCGAAAATATTTATAATTAATTTAACCCAAATGAGAACAATATTTCACTTAGATCTTGATGCATTTTTTGTCTCAGTAGAGCGTTTGATCGATCCATCGCTTAATGGGAAAGCTGTAATTATAGGTGCAGATCCCGAGCAGGGAAGAGGTGTTGTTAGTACATGCTCTTATGAAGCCCGTAAATATGGGGTTCATTCTGCAATGCCTATTAAACAAGCGTATAAACTATGTCCGCACGGCATTTATGTAGGAGGGCATTCAGGAGAGTATAGTAAATTTTCAAAATCAGTTAAAGGAATACTTGAAAAATATGCCCCGATGATTGAGCAGCCTTCTATAGATGAATATTACATGGATTTTACTGGCTGTAAGCATATGTATGTTTCATACCACATGTTTGCTGCCGAACTACAAAAAAAAATCTGGATCGAGCTTTCACTTCCATGTTCAATAGGAATAGGAACAAATAAAACAATTGCAAAAATTGCTTCCGATTGTTACAAACCTTTAGGAATTACTTATGTTGAGCCGGGTATGGAAAAATATTTTCTTGATCCTATGCCGGTTGAAACAATCCCGGGTGTTGGAAAAGTTATGTTAAAAGGATTACATAATAAAGGCATTTATAAAATTGGTGATATAACAGGGCTTTCGGAAGAATATTTAGGAACAGCCTTTGGTAAAGGAGGAATTTCTTTATGGAGAAAAGCTCACGGAAATGGAACTGAATATTTAAATCCGCCGACAAAACGGAAAAGCATTTCTAAAGAAAGAACGTATGGGGAGAATGTTACAAGTAAAAAGGAAATCGAAAAAACATTGTTTAACCTTACTGGCAAAGTGTGTCAGTTATTAAGAGACAAAGGCTGGCAATCTTCAACTATAAGTATAAAACTGCGTTACTCAGATTTTGTAACTCTTACAAGAGCTAAAACGGTTAAACCCACGGATGATGACAAAACCATTTATGAGACTGCTGTTGATTTGTTTCGCAAAGCTTATACACGTCGTGTAAGTGTCAGGCTAATAGGAATCCATCTCACAAAATTCACGGATTTTGCCGAACAGGAAAATCTATTTGAGCAGGAGGAGATTGTTAGAAAAAAAATGTTAAGGGCAGTTACAAAAATCAGAGATGAATTCGGATATAAAATAATTCATTTAGGAAGTAAATAATATTGTAATACTTAAAAAGGTTAAAAACTCTTTTTTATAAAAAATCTTTGCTGATGTAAGATATTTGTTAATTTTTCTTTTCATATTTTAACTTTTACGCGTAAAAATTTAGTCAAACATATATAATAACTTTAAATAGCAATTTTAATTGCTTGACAAATATAAATAAATCATTAACTTTCCATAAAAAGTTATGACCGTCCTGTTATATTAAAGTCTTTATAGAATATTACTGTCTCATTTTACGAAAACGAATTAAATTAATTAAGGAAAGGGAGTAAATATGAAAACTGATCTTCCCGAAATCATTCCTTTTAGACAAGGGGAAAAATGGGGATTTTGCGATAAAAACAAAAAAATTCTACTTTCCGTAAAGTATGATGATATAAGAGAATTTAGGAGTGGTGTTGCCAGGGTAAAAATTAATGGTAAATATGGATTTGTGAATAGAGCCGGTAAAGAAATAATTCCTGCACAGTATACTAAAGTTGATGATTTTTGCGACGGATTAGCCCGTGTTGAATTAAAAGGCAGATACGGTTTTATTGATGTTACCGGAAAAACTAAAATACCATTTCAATATGATTTTGCGTCAAACTTTCATAATGGATTTGCCCAAGTAGAAATGCATGGGAAAGTAGGATTGATAACTACAGATGGTAATGTTATTGTTCCTGTTTTATATGATGAAGTTGATCAATTTAATAATCGTATGATAATAGTTGAATTAAATGGAAAAGTAGGTTTACTCGATTTAAATGGACGCGCGTTAACTTCTGTAATTTATGATAAGATCTATAATTTCTGGGAAGGTTTAGCAAGGGTTAAACTTGAAAGAAAAAATGGATTTATTAATGAACGTGGTGTCGAAGTTGTTCCGGTTAAATACGATTATGTGGAAAACTTTTATGATGGTCTGGCTCGTGTTGAGTATAAAAACAAATCCGGGTTTATTGATCTAAACGGGAATGAATATTTCGAAGATTAAAAAAAAAGCCCGCCATTTTTTTAATGTCGGGCTTTATTTTTCATTCAATAAGATTTATTTCTTTTTTATCACAAACTTATCGTACGCAAAAATTAATACTGCAGTTACCCCCGCAATAATTCCAAATATTAACCACATTATATCCGGACGATTCATATCTCTGGCAAATGCTGCGTATAACTGTCCCGAAAGAATTCCGCCAAATAGATTACCTAAAGCAACACACCAATAGAAATATCCCATGTATAATGCAACCTTGTCGGGGGGAGCTATTCTTCCGGTATATTCTTTTGATTTTGGAGATGCCATCATTTCACCAAATGAAAAGACTAATATTCCTGCTGCTACCATGTAACCGGTTGTGCCCCATATTAATATTATCATTGAAAAAACAGTGATTATTGTTCCCCAGAATATTGTTGTGAAAGGTTTTAATCTTGTTACTAATAGTGAAACAATAACCTGGAAAGCTATAATTCCACCGGCATTAAGATTTATAATATATTCTGGATTTATCTGTCCAGGAGTTACCATTCCATCATTTAATGAAGAGGCAACAGAAGTTAAACCAATTCCGCTTAATATATTTTGAAAGAGTAAAAATAAATCTGATGTGTCAGTGAAATCACGAATATATAAAGGTAATGTGTAAAATATCTGATTAAAGGAAGTCCAGAAACCTGACATTAATAATAAGAATAAAGCAAATCTCCAGTCTCCTATTTTCATCGACTGTAAATACCATGGACTGTTTGAAGATTCAGATTTTTTAAGTAGAAAGTCTATTCCAAAATTCAAAACTCCCCAAAAAAGAGATATCAATATAATTTGTGGCCAGGTAATAGTTCCATCAGATGTAAATTTTGAACCTAAAACAAGTACAATGAGAAGTCCGAAAATAAAAAGGAAAAATCTGCCGTTTCCTAGAACTTCGACCATACCTGCAAATACATCTTTAAGTGTACGTTTCTGACTTTCTTCAGTTTGTACAACAGGGTCTTTATAAAATAATGATACAAAAATAAAGTTTACAGCAACCCAACCAGCAGAAGCCATAAATACATATTCCCAAGACATAGCTCTCATAACACCAGCTATAATAGGTCCTAAGAACCCACCGATGTTTACCATCATGTAAAAGATACCAAATCCCATTGAGCCAGTTTTCTCATTTGTAGTTTTGGAGATAGTTCCTATAATCACTGGTTTAAAAAATCCAGCTCCTAAAGCAACTAGCATAAATGCTAAGAAAAATGTTGGGAATGTTTTTAATTGTCCCAATAAGTAATAAGCTGGAACTAGTATTGAAAAAGCTGTAAAAAGTATTTTTTTAAAGCCGTATCTATCAGCTAAGGCACCGGATACAACTGGAAATAAATATAAGAAAAATGTTACAACACCTTGTAACACACCTCTGTCTTCGTCACTAAAACCAAGTCCGCCATCTGCAACAGCACCAGTTATATAAAGGGATGATACAGCAAAAAACCCATACCAGGCCATTCTCTCAAAGATTTCCATTGTGTTTGCAATCCAAAACGTAATTGGAAATTCTTTGAGACTAATTTTTGTTTTCGACATTAATTCCTCTGAATGATTTAATTCAAGTTATAAAGTTGACTAATATAAGAAATTAAAATTTTATGTGAAGTGAATTATGTAAGTGTAAGTTTTCTTAACCAATGGATAAATCCATTGGTTAACCTTTTGCAGCAAAGTCTAATGTAAATATCTCAAACATGATTTTGGATCAGTTTAAAATGGAAAAAGCTTCCCGAAAAGAGAAGC
>JAEIOE010000028.1 GCA_016342455.1 Mycoplasmatota bacterium
AGGTCCTTGGTTCGAATCCATGTACTCCCACAACAAAAGCTTCTCTTTTCGGGAAGCTTTTTCCATTTTAAACTGATCCAAAATCATGTTTGAGATATTTACATTAGACTTTGCTGCAAAAGGTTAACCAATGGATTTATCCATTGGTTAAGAAAACTTACACTTACATAATTCACTTCACATAAAATTTTAATTTCTTATATTAGTCAACTTTATAACTTGAATTAAATCATTCAGAGGAATTAATGTCGAAAACAAAAATTAGTCTCAAAGAATTTCCAATTACGTTTTGGATTGCAAACACAATGGAAATCTTTGAGAGAATGGCCTGGTATGGGTTTTTTGCTGTATCATCCCTTTATATAACTGGTGCTGTTGCAGATGGCGGACTTGGTTTTAGTGACGAAGACAGAGGTGTGTTACAAGGTGTTGTAACATTTTTCTTATATTTATTTCCAGTTGTATCCGGTGCCTTAGCTGATAGATACGGCTTTAAAAAAATACTTTTTACAGCTTTTTCAATACTAGTTCCAGCTTATTACTTATTGGGACAATTAAAAACATTCCCAACATTTTTCTTAGCATTTATGCTAGTTGCTTTAGGAGCTGGATTTTTTAAACCAGTGATTATAGGAACTATCTCCAAAACTACAAATGAGAAAACTGGCTCAATGGGATTTGGTATCTTTTACATGATGGTAAACATCGGTGGGTTCTTAGGACCTATTATAGCTGGTGTTATGAGAGCTATGTCTTGGGAATATGTATTTATGGCTTCTGCTGGTTGGGTTGCTGTAAACTTTATTTTTGTATCATTATTTTATAAAGACCCTGTTGTACAAACTGAAGAAAGTCAGAAACGTACACTTAAAGATGTATTTGCAGGTATGGTCGAAGTTCTAGGAAACGGCAGATTTTTCCTTTTTATTTTCGGACTTCTCATTGTACTTGTTTTAGGTTCAAAATTTACATCTGATGGAACTATTACCTGGCCACAAATTATATTGATATCTCTTTTTTGGGGAGTTTTGAATTTTGGAATAGACTTTCTACTTAAAAAATCTGAATCTTCAAACAGTCCATGGTATTTACAGTCGATGAAAATAGGAGACTGGAGATTTGCTTTATTCTTATTATTAATGTCAGGTTTCTGGACTTCCTTTAATCAGATATTTTACACATTACCTTTATATATTCGTGATTTCACTGACACATCAGATTTATTTTTACTCTTTCAAAATATATTAAGCGGAATTGGTTTAACTTCTGTTGCCTCTTCATTAAATGATGGAATGGTAACTCCTGGACAGATAAATCCAGAATATATTATAAATCTTAATGCCGGTGGAATTATAGCTTTCCAGGTTATTGTTTCACTATTAGTAACAAGATTAAAACCTTTCACAACAATATTCTGGGGAACAATAATCACTGTTTTTTCAATGATAATATTAATATGGGGCACAACCGGTTACATGGTAGCAGCAGGAATATTAGTCTTTTCATTTGGTGAAATGATGGCATCTCCAAAATCAAAAGAATATACCGGAAGAATAGCTCCCCCCGACAAGGTTGCATTATACATGGGATATTTCTATTGGTGTGTTGCTTTAGGTAATCTATTTGGCGGAATTCTTTCGGGACAGTTATACGCAGCATTTGCCAGAGATATGAATCGTCCGGATATAATGTGGTTAATATTTGGAATTATTGCGGGGGTAACTGCAGTATTAATTTTTGCGTACGATAAGTTTGTGATAAAAAAGAAATAAATCTTATTGAATGAAAAATAAAGCCCGACATTAAAAAAATGGCGGGCTTTTTTTTTAATCTTCGAAATATTCATTCCCGTTTAGATCAATAAACCCGGATTTGTTTTTATACTCAACACGAGCCAGACCATCATAAAAGTTTTCCACATAATCGTATTTAACCGGAACAACTTCGACACCACGTTCATTAATAAATCCATTTTTTCTTTCAAGTTTAACCCTTGCTAAACCTTCCCAGAAATTATAGATCTTATCATAAATTACAGAAGTTAACGCGCGTCCATTTAAATCGAGTAAACCTACTTTTCCATTTAATTCAACTATTATCATACGATTATTAAATTGATCAACTTCATCATATAAAACAGGAACAATAACATTACCATCTGTAGTTATCAATCCTACTTTCCCATGCATTTCTACTTGGGCAAATCCATTATGAAAGTTTGACGCAAAATCATATTGAAATGGTATTTTAGTTTTTCCGGTAACATCAATAAAACCGTATCTGCCTTTTAATTCAACACGGGCTAATCCGTCGCAAAAATCATCAACTTTAGTATACTGTGCAGGAATTATTTCTTTACCGGCTCTATTCACAAATCCATATTTACCATTAATTTTTACCCTGGCAACACCACTCCTAAATTCTCTTATATCATCATACTTTACGGAAAGTAGAATTTTTTTGTTTTTATCGCAAAATCCCCATTTTTCCCCTTGTCTAAAAGGAATGATTTCGGGAAGATCAGTTTTCATATTTACTCCCTTTCCTTAATTAATTTAATTCGTTTTCGTAAAATGAGACAGTAATATTCTATAAAGACTTTAATATAACAGGACGGTCATAACTTTTTATGGAAAGTTAATGATTTATTTATATTTGTCAAGCAATTAAAATTGCTATTTAAAGTTATTATATATGTTTGACTAAATTTTTACGCGTAAAAGTTAAAATATGAAAAGAAAAATTAACAAATATCTTACATCAGCAAAGATTTTTTATAAAAAAGAGTTTTTAACCTTTTTAAGTATTACAATATTATTTACTTCCTAAATGAATTATTTTATATCCGAATTCATCTCTGATTTTTGTAACTGCCCTTAACATTTTTTTTCTAACAATCTCCTCCTGCTCAAATAGATTTTCCTGTTCGGCAAAATCCGTGAATTTTGTGAGATGGATTCCTATTAGCCTGACACTTACACGACGTGTATAAGCTTTGCGAAACAAATCAACAGCAGTCTCATAAATGGTTTTGTCATCATCCGTGGGTTTAACCGTTTTAGCTCTTGTAAGAGTTACAAAATCTGAGTAACGCAGTTTTATACTTATAGTTGAAGATTGCCAGCCTTTGTCTCTTAATAACTGACACACTTTGCCAGTAAGGTTAAACAATGTTTTTTCGATTTCCTTTTTACTTGTAACATTCTCCCCATACGTTCTTTCTTTAGAAATGCTTTTCCGTTTTGTCGGCGGATTTAAATATTCAGTTCCATTTCCGTGAGCTTTTCTCCATAAAGAAATTCCTCCTTTACCAAAGGCTGTTCCTAAATATTCTTCCGAAAGCCCTGTTATATCACCAATTTTATAAATGCCTTTATTATGTAATCCTTTTAACATAACTTTTCCAACACCCGGGATTGTTTCAACCGGCATAGGATCAAGAAAATATTTTTCCATACCCGGCTCAACATAAGTAATTCCTAAAGGTTTGTAACAATCGGAAGCAATTTTTGCAATTGTTTTATTTGTTCCTATTCCTATTGAACATGGAAGTGAAAGCTCGATCCAGATTTTTTTTTGTAGTTCGGCAGCAAACATGTGGTATGAAACATACATATGCTTACAGCCAGTAAAATCCATGTAATATTCATCTATAGAAGGCTGCTCAATCATCGGGGCATATTTTTCAAGTATTCCTTTAACTGATTTTGAAAATTTACTATACTCTCCTGAATGCCCTCCTACATAAATGCCGTGCGGACATAGTTTATACGCTTGTTTAATAGGCATTGCAGAATGAACCCCATATTTACGGGCTTCATAAGAGCATGTACTAACAACACCTCTTCCCTGCTCGGGATCTGCACCTATAATTACAGCTTTCCCATTAAGCGATGGATCGATCAAACGCTCTACTGAGACAAAAAATGCATCAAGATCTAAGTGAAATATTGTTCTCATTTGGGTTAAATTAATTATAAATATTTTCGGAAGGAATTCTCAGATACCCACGGTTTAAATCACGGGTAAACATGAAGAAACATTAATCAGATTATATAGAAAAGTGTATAACTTCAACTACGCGGAAATACTTTTTAATCTTGGAAAAGCTTTTACAATTGTATCGGGCATACTAACTTTATATTTTCCCTTTAACATGTGCATAAGTTCAAATGCATTAGCAACTGCATATCCTGTAGGATGATTATTCATAATTACAAATACTTGTTTAACTTTATCGTAAACTTCTATTATTCCTCTCTCAATTTCAGAAAGTTCACCCGGAGAATAAAAATATTTATAACGTTCCGACTGCTGTTCGTACAACTGCTTTTCTCCGTAAGAGTTTATAGATCTTTTCCATGCCTCTTCATTTCTTCCGTGAAAACGGATATACGCAATTTCATTACCGGCTTTTGGTTTAAACTCAATTGCTTCTCCAATAAGAGGCTGATCTATTGTACATATAGTTAAACTGTGGGCATTTTTGTTGTGCCATGATTTATGCCTTACTTCCAAAAACTTATTATACTCAGCAAACTCACCGGCAAGTTTACGTACATGTTCTACATTTGCATCAGTACAGTCAAATGAATATGGAAACTGCATTAATATACCTCCTAATCTTTCTTCTCTGGCAAGCATATCTAAATTAAAACGTACAGCCTTCACCTGCTCCGATGTATACTGGCGTTTATGAGTAAAATCGCTGTGAAGTTTTATAGTAAATATAAAATCATCAACATGCCGGGTATTACTAATCCATACATCTATAACCTTTGGATTCATGTATGTATAAAAAGTAGAATTGACTTCTATAGTATTAAAATATTGAGAATAAAATTGGAGCCAATTAAGATCGGCACATTGCTGTTTTGGATAAAAACCTGGTACCCAATCTTTGTAAGACCATCCGGATGTGCCTATATATAGTTTGGGTTGGAAGGTTTTCATGATTGTTTTTTTTAATAAAAAAAAATTATTCACCGTTTATTGTTACAACTATTCTACGGGAACCGCCATTATTACGATGTTCGCCTAAATAAACACCCTGCCATGTACCTAAATTAAAACCACCGTTTGTAATTGGGACTGTAACCGAATTGCCTAATAATGAAGCCTTTATGTGGGCAGGCATGTCATCAGACCCTTCAAATATATGTGTATAATGAGAAGCGTTTTCCGGAGCAAGTTTATTTATGTGCGATTCCATATCAACCCTAACATCGGGATCTGCATTTTCATTTAATGTTAAAGAAGCTGAAGTGTGTTTGATAAATATATGCGCTGTCCCGACTGATATATTTTTCAATTCACCTATTTGATTTTCTATCTCGCGTGTTATTATATGAAATCCTCTGTTTCTTGGTTTGATCAATATTTCTTTTTGTATCCACATACTTTATCCTCTAAAAAAATACAACGATAAAAAAAATCGTAAAATCATGGGCGTCATACTGAGTATTCCGGCTGCTATCCTTTATACTTTTCACTTCGTGAAAAACCTGTCTGCCAACAGCAGAATGTTGCAAAACTTAAAACAATTATCATTCTGAGGAGTGAATCGACGTAAGAATCTCTACTTTTAGTTCAAGAATAAGATTTCTCCCTTCGGTCGAAATTACAATTATAATATTTTTTTTGCGTCTTCCCGTCTTTGCGATAAACTCTTAAAACAATTCGATCTGTTCCGGGGTCTTAAAATTCTGAATCCCTTCATGTTTAAGCAGCCATTCTTTTCTCCAGATACCATAAGCATATCCGGTAAGTTTGCCGTCGCTCCCAATAACTCTGTGACACGGAACTATAATTGCAATATTATTTCTGCCGTTAGCTGTTCCAACTGCGCGTACAGCTTTTTTATCACCTAATGCAATTGCAATCTGATTATAAGAAACAGTTTTGCCAAAAGGAATTGTTAAGAGATAATTCCAGACTTTTTCCTGAAACTCAGTACCATTCCAATCAAGCTTAACAGAAAATCTTTTTAATTCTCCGCAGAAATAATCTTTCAGTTCCTTTATACATTTTTCAATATGCTCATTACCTTGCTGGTTACCTTCTCCCACAGTTTCAACAAATTCAAGTGTTTTAATTCCCTGTTCAGAAGCTGTTATTTCTATAATCCCTATTTCCGAATCATAATAAGCTTTATATATATCACTCATATCAAAGATCTCCATAAATAAAATGTAGTGTACGCTTCCCAATTTCTAAATTGTTCAAAATATTTTTCTATCTCTTCAATTGATGGTTTTTCCGCTAATCCCATTTGTTCTTTTAACGCATTGTGCAAACCAACATCGGCAATAGGAAATGCTAATGGAATCTGGAAATATTTCATCATAACGTAATGTGCTGTCCATTTTCCTATTCCCTTTAGTGCTAATAGCTTGCACTCTATCAAATTTGCGTTCTCATTCAGACCAAACTTCAAACTCCCCGATTTTATTTCTTCCGCAATTCCTATAATATACTCAGCTTTCTTTTTTGTAAACTGCAGTTTATTCAGTTCATTAACCGATAGATCAGCAACAACTTCTGGATTTGGAAACAGCCAGTGTTTTACACCGTTATACTCTATACTTTCGCCATACTGCTCTGTGAAATTCTTTTTTATAGTGTAAGCAAATTTTAGGTTTATATGCTGACCAATAATCGCCCAGCATAAAGCTTCAAATAAATTTGGGATGCCAATAATACGTAACCCATAATATTTATCCGCCACACTGTTCATTATTTTATCTTTCTTACATAGCTTGTAGAACTCAGAAATGTCGTTATCCAAATCGAATAATTTAACGATATAATTTTCTATTATCGGAATATGTTTTTTTTCTAAACCAGTGTTAAGAGCTTCTATATGTAATTTGTTGTTTTTAGGAGAAGTAACTTTTATAAGAATATTTTCTTTATCAATCTGAAGAAGTTTGTAAAAAGTTTCGCCTTCAATTTTATGCAGAATCTCATTAGGTTCTCTGCTTAAAAAAGTAAGACATTCCTTAAAACTAAACTCTGTTGGGGTGTTTATTATAATTTCGTTTTGTTTCCTCAATTAAGCTCCATACTTCTGTAAATACCAACAACAACACCAACCATTGTAAATGAAGTTTCATTGTCTGCAATAAATATAGGCTTGTATTCTTCATTTTCCGAATGAAGTTCGATGCCATGTTCAACCTTTTTGAACCGTTTAACAACTGCGGCATCTTCTAAAATAGCAACTGCAAACTGACCATTCCGCGGTTCAAGATTCGGGTTCACAATTACAATATCGCCACTGAAAATATAAGCATCCTTTAAACTATCACCCTTAACTTTAAGAAGAAATGAGTCTTTGGGCATGTAAGCAATGTTTGGCAGATCAACCGAATCAATTGCATCGGGATAAATTGTTAAAGGATTACCGGCAGCAACTTCTCCAAGAATAGGTTTAGACGCAAAAAATCGACTTTCCGTCATCAATTCAATTCCTCTTGATAACTTTGGATTACGTTTAATAAATCCTTTTTTTTCTATTGCCTGTAAATGCTGCTGAACAGTCGCTCTGTTTTTGTAACCAAAGTTTTCCGCTATTTCGGCTAAGGTTGGCGGCAGTCCGCTGCCGATCTTATCTACCAAAAACTCTAAAATTTTCCGCTGAATTTCTGTTAAATTCTTTGCCATTGATACACCTCCGGCATGTAAGTTACATAATTAGTTAGTTTTGCTAACACCATACATTTGTATGGTGTAATATATAGAGCGAACAAATATAATGCAAGAGAAACTTTAGGGGAGATAGTTGTATAACTAAGTGTAGTCGAATTCTAAGAATTAACAATTATTTTGATTACTAATCTATTTGTATTAGGTTTACGAACTTTAATAAACAGAATAAAAACTATGCCCGAAATCCGTAAAGGACAAATAAACATTTCAGCATTATTCTTACTCCTGTACATGGGTCTTGCCTCATGGCTGGTATTCTTTAATCTATATCTTGAAGAAAAAAGTTTTACCGGAACTGAGATAGGAATAATAAACGGAATTCTACAGGGAACGCTATTTTTTGTAGTTCCGGTTTGGGGAATATTCGGCGATAAGTTTGGAATAAATAAAATTTTGAGAATTGCCATTGTAGGTTCTTCAATATTCTTGTTTTTCTTTCAAACTCTTGAAGGTTTTTACGCTGTGATTTTTTACATGCTTCCATTTTCATTTTTCCTTCATCCGCTTGGTCCGCTTCAGGACAGCATGGCGGTAAATTTTGTTAGAGAAAACAACACATCATCTTTTGGCGAATTCAGAGTATGGGGTTCAGTCGGCTGGGCAATTGCCTCCTTTACCTTAGGTTATTTTATATCTGAAGAAAATATAGATGCGATTTTTATAATAGCTCCGTTAGTTCTTTTATCAATGTTGTTTTTCATCACTCCCAAAAATGAAGTTAGAAATAAGAAAAAGTTATCTGAAGTAAAACTTGAGCAATTCAAAATTTTATTGAAGAATAAATCTCTGGTTCTCTTTTGTATAATTATTTTTATATACGGAATATTTTTATCGCCGATGAATTTGTTTATAAATCTCTACTTCAAAGAGATTGGCGCTGATTTTCAATTAGTAGGACTTGCATTTACAGTACAATGTTTTGCAGAAATCCCCCTATTCTTTCTGGGTATAAAAATAGTAAGAAAACTTGGAGCCGCTAATTCAATTTTAATTTCGATCATGGTTACAATAATCAGAGTAATTTTATACAGCCAAATATCAGATCCTTCCGTTGCAATATTTGTTGGTCTGGGACAGGGATTTACTCTCTCGTTATTTTTAGTTGCTGTTGTTGAATATGTTCATGATATGGTTCCAACAAATTTAAGAGCTACCGGACAATCACTTATATGGGCTTTTCATTTTGGAGCAGGCATTACAGTAGGCAATATTATTATTGGTTATCTTTACGAAGTTATTGGAATGCAGGCTGTAATGAAGTATGATATTCTGTTTATAACTTTTATACTTATACTGCTTTATTGGTATTTTAAGAAGCGTTAACAAAAAGATAATTTGATTGGAATTCTATGTAGTAATAAATTAAATGATAAAAATTACCAGATTCAATAAAAAACTTTCTCATCCCTCTTTTCGGGAATTAAAAATGACAGAAACATGTTCAAAATAGATAAAAAAATATTTACCATAGAATACACTAAAGGTCATGCTAAAAAGATTATTTCGCTTAAGGAATCTTCTTCTAAATTAGCATTTAGTATTGCTATAGGATTTTTTATTGGATTGATAATACCAATAGGGTTACAAACTATAGTATTAATTCCTCTTGCAATGGCACTTCAAATAAATACACCGCTTTCATTGGCGGCAACATTAATATCTAATCCGGTAACGGCTATACCAATATATTATTCAGCTTTCGAGATTGGAAAAACACTTACAGATATTGATCTGCCTTTTTCAAGGATAATTTCTATTATGGAAAATCCTACTTTTGAGGGACTGCTAAAGCTAAGTAAAAATGGCCTGACTGCCTTCTTTGTGGGATCGGCAATACAGGCCATACTTTTTTCAATTTTATCTTATGTAATATTTAGCTATCTAATCTCTTATTATAGGGATAAACAATTAGTTAAATAGTTTATCCAAGGTTTCAACAATATTATCGCGCATAACCGGTTTCGAAATAAAATCGCAGAATCCAAAATTAATAAATTTCTCTCTATCGCCAGGCAATACATAAGCTGTTGACGCAACTACAGGAATATCCTGATAATCTGACATCGATTTAATAATCTTCAAAGCATCAAGTCCGTTATATTCACCTTTTAGATTTATATCCATTATAATAAAATCGTATGTGTTTGATTTTAGCAATGGCAATGCTTCTTCAAAACTTACTGCAAAATCTATATTATGAATATCTTTCATCTGAACCTTAAACAATATTTGAGAGTCCATCTGATCTTCTAAATAAAGGCATGACATTTCTTTTAATTTTTCAGCTGTCCATTTTTTCTCTTTATGCTTAAATTTTTCTGCAACAATTGATTCTTCAGTCTTTGAAGAAACGGCAGTTTCAGGAGCTTGAAGATTTACATTAACCTGAACTGATTTATTTTCAGTCGGCTGAATTTGATGAATTGTTGCTGATACCGGTTCTTCTATAGCTGGTTTAAAAGGCTCCGCTACAACTTTTTCAGTTTCAATAAATTGCTGAGCTGGTTGTTCAACTATAAATTTCCTATCAGCTTTTTCCGGGTTTATAGTTTCAATATACTCAGGCTTAACTTTTTTTCCTCTTAGTGAATTTATATCATCTAAATCTTCAAGCTTAGTTATCTGAATACTTTCTTCTTCTATTTTTGAAGGAAGCAATAACCCGAACTCGGCAGGTTTATTCCCTTTTGAAACAACAAGAAGTTCAACAGAAAGCAGTTTAATCAGTTTCTGGGCTAGTCTCATTGTAAGTCTCGAAATCCCGTAAGTTTTTCTAATTGTTTCTTCATCACTTTTAAATATTTCATTTAATACTTTTAATAAATGCCCCGAAATAGCTGAACGATTATCTTTTAGACTGATAAGTATATTTTCAGAATTATACGATGTTGCTGAAAGAATAATTTTCTTTTCTTGTGTTACTTCCGCAATAATTTTAACCAGTAAAGTTAATAGTGTTGTTAACTTTTGTTTATCAGTATCTAAAACCAGCGATGAAGATATTCTGCCATAATTAAAATCTATATTATTTTCTGATAACGGTTTTTTAACATTAACTTCCAAATCATCTAATATATCTACAAATGTTATTGTCTCGGTATCCAATTCGGTTTCATCTTCTTCAATACTTACATATTCAATCACATTATCCATAAGTGATAAAAGCATTTTCTGATTTTCTTTTATAATACTTGTAGCTTCTTTCTGATCTTCAGTAGGATTAGGAATACTCTCATTAATTTCTTGTACAAATCCCATAATTACATTTATAGGAGTAAGCATTTCATGAAATAGATTTGAAAGGAAATTTTTATTTAGTTCATTTGAGCTCATATCTCTAATGTCTTTTAACATAGATGATTCCAGAACTTTTTCTATTGTTTTTTCCGATTCTATGATAACCGGTTTAATAACTATATTATAACTGTCAACATCGCCGGCATAATTTATAATAGGGGTTGCAACAATATTAGTTCCCAGTATATCACCGTTATGTTTTTTAAAATCGAACTTAATTTTTTCTGGTCTGGTAATGCCTGAATTTAAAATTTCGGCAGTAACTCTGGATCTTTCATTATCCGCGACTAAACTTAAAAGTGGTCTTCCTGTTAACTCTTCTTTCGAATATCCTAAATGATCTTTAATTGATGAATTACAGTCAACAATAAATCCATCACTATCAATAGTTACAATTATATCACTTGTATTCTCTAATGAAGCTCTTAATATTTTAAGTTCTTTTTCTTTTTCTATATTTTCAGTAACATTGCGCACCATATTAATATGGGTAAGTTTACCATTATATTCATAACCGAACTTGCTAATTTCAACAAGTATAGTTGTTCCGTCTTTCTTCTGATGTCTCCAGGGACCAGTGTATCTTCCCTCTTCAATTGCAGAGTTTGATGATTGCAGAAGCGTTTGTATATCCTCCGGTGTATATAAATCTGTAAGATCTAATTGAAGAAATTCTTCTTGAGAATAACCATATAATTTTTGCGCCGCTTTATTTACTTTTAAGAATTTTAAATTTTCTACATCGTAAATAAAAATCGGCTCCGGGCTCGATTTCATAATAACATCGTACATTTTAACCTTGCTCTCATTTGTTTTGTTTTCGTCTTCTAACTCTGTAAAACTTACTAGTAAACCTACATCCTGCTTATTACTATGACTAATACTTTTAACCGAAATTCTAATTCTGCCTTTTTCTTTTAAAGAAGCAGAAAATTTTTCATCTATCTTAACATTAGGTGATAATTTGTAAATTATCTCGTTCAATTTATTTGATATACTTCCTGGAACTACTGTGTTTATGCTTAATCCGGTTAAATTGTTTTCGCCCTTTATACCAAATAAGTTTTTAAGTTCATTGCTGTAATTAGTTATAATCCCATTATTATTAATTATAACAACTGCCTGCTGCATAGAACTAAATGTATTCATCATAATATTATCTTCAGAAATTGCCGCGGCAGTTTCTTTGATGCTATTAGAAAGACCTATAATAGCAATAACCTTATTATCAATATCGCAAATAGGATATTCTATAATTTCTTTCTTTTCATTAAAGTTGTTTAATAACGAGTTAAATACTCCTTCAACAATTACTGCGCTTGATGTATCAACTAAATACTTCTCGATTGCCGAATTTATATTAACTAAATATGGAGGAATAAACTCTGCAACACTTCTTCCTTCGAGCTGGATTGGTTTTAAGCCATGAACCGACGAATAACTATTATTTACAATAGAATATTTACCTTCTATATCTTTGATCCAGAAGAAGTCGCTAATTTTATTTATTTCTCTCTGCAGATTATTTTTTTCTATAAACGTAAATGGATATGACGATTTTATCATTTCTAAAATTCGTAATACATCTTTCCTGTCACCAATTTTATCATCAATTGGTACATTTACTTTAAATTTAATTCCATCAAGATTTTTATCAATCAATTCATCCGGCTTTAAAGTAAATACAAATAAATTATCGTCACTTATATCAGGCTGAATTGTTATTATATATTTGGTTTCAACAATATTACTTTCAATTGCAATTTCTTTAGAAACACTTTTCTGCTGATTTTTAGATTCCAGGAAAAAAACTTCGAGCAACTGTGATCTTTCTTCACTAAAAAAATCGAATATATTACTATTTGTATTTATCTCCGGGAATAGTTCTAAAGCCTTACTGTTATAATCAATTACTTTTGCAAAAGTATTTACAGTAATAGCCGCAATTTCCGGATATTGACTTAACATATCATATTTTGTACTTACAGTATTCATTAGTTACCAGGGTATTTGTACATTTAATTCGTTTGAGTTCCCAGATTCATTCTGGGCATTATAAGCCCGTATTCTGTAAGTATATAATCCGCCTCTTACAAGTAAACTTGAAGCATCACTATACACTTTTACATTTGGACCAACTCTCGAAATTTCTCTAAATTCAACTATTGATGAATTTATATTATCTTTTCTTTCAATTATAAAACCATATTCCTGCGATGATTTATCATCCCAGCTGATTTTTATTTCATAAGGAACTGCTGATGTTAGTGAGACCAGACTTAAATTTGCGGGGCTTTCTAAACCATCAATTAAACTGCCGCTTGTACTTACTATCTCTGTAAAATCAGATAACAGGGTTCCTCTAAACGATCTCAGTTTATAATAATGAATTTCAGATTGAACACTTATACTATCATTGAATGCTCTGGTATCGGATGAAAAAATCTTATAAGTTTCAAAATCTCCGTTTTCACCAATTTTTCTTTGAAGTTCAAATCCGTCAATCTCAATTGTAGAATTGTATTTCCAGGTTAAGCCATATAAAACTCCGGATGTAAATTCAGTTATACTAAAATCAGTTGGCTGCTTTGGAGCTGTTTCTGGAATAAATACAACCGCAGTATTAGAGTATTCGGTATAATGACCGGCAACCGCATGATGACGCACTCTGTAGTAATATGTTTTGCCTGCTTCAATCAACGAATCAGAATAAGTTTCTATATCTATATCAACAGAATTTATTTCCACAAACATTCCACCCAGTCCTGTTTTTCTTTCTATATAGGTTCCATCCTCTAGTACGGTTTTATCTTTCCAGTTAAGAATTACCGCATTAAGATCAGGATTAAAGACGGCAATTAAATTATCCGGTGCTAAAACATCCTGCCATGCGGTTGTAGCCTGAGCTTCGTTTGAGTAAGCCGATTGCGAATCTGTTGAGTATGAGAAAACTCTGTACTTATAAGTATTTCCCGCAACCAGATTCTGATCTAAAAATTCAGTTGTATTGCTAGGAAGAAGTTTGATTTTTTCCCATTCACCATTATTGTTATTTAATCTTTCAACAAAAAAACCTAACTCATCAGAAGAGTTATCTTTCCATGTTAAAATAATTTTTGTTGCGCCTAAAGCTTCTGCTTTTAATTCGGATGGAGCATCTCCGCCAGCTATACCTTTGGAATTTACTACATTGCTAAAAGTTGAACCGCCATAAGCATTTGTAGCTCTGACTTTATAATAATAGTTTATGAAAGTCTGAAGTCCATGATCATTTGTACTAAAAATATCAGCTGACAAAGTTTTTATTAATTTATAGTCACCTTCAATACCATCTTTTCGCCACAACTCATAATTAGATTCATTTGTAGCGTTATCATTCCATACAAGATTTACAATTGTACCAAGTTCATTTTGCCATTGTAGAACTAATCCATCCGGACTTGCCGGTGATCTGTCAACAAACACATCTTCAATTTCAATACTTTTAGTATGAACTCCGCGTTTATCATAAGTTAATACATAATAGCTTATTCTGGAGTTAACTAATAAATTATCAGTTATATTAAGGTATATTGGAGTTATAGATGAATCTTGTTCGTGCTGAAAAACTCCGTTTGATTCGCCATTTATAAAAACTTCAAAATGTGAAAGATTATCTTTTAATCCGTCTGCATCGTAGGAATCATAATAAATTCTATTTTTGCCAAGCTGAACTGTATCTTCTTCAAGCGGCTTATATATTTCAATTGTCGGTGTTCCGGTAACCGGATCAGTTATTGTTTCTACACAGGCACTTAACGATATTATAAAGCCCGCTAGTAATATATATTTCATTATGTAATTTGTTTTTTTCATATTAGTTTCTTTTATATTAAATCGAAATCGATAAAATAAGATCTTGATTCACCTTCACCCAGATCATCAATATAAAGGTAAAGTACATTAGTAATGTTATTGAATTCATATTTAGGTAAATCTGTAAATACTATATCGGATGATATCTTAATATTTTTGATTCGTTTATTTACGTTTAACTGAACAACAAAATCAGTCTGATCATCACCAAGCGGATTAGAAATCTCAACAGCAATGCGTCTTTCACTTCTGGATTCATATCTAAATTCTATATCGCTTCTAGACATCCACCATTGTTTTAGTTCTTTTAATGAACACAACCAAATATTATTTTGTTCTATATACTTTAGAATATCTTTTGTTACACTTACATATTCTCTTCTCATCTGTTTATCAGAATGTATTTTTAGAACATATAATCCGCCTTCAAAAAGTGTTCTGTCTACATCTTCTTCGTATGTATATCTTTGGAATTCTTTATCACTCAGATTATAATCGCCAATAATTATATTATCGTCTCTCACGGTATTCGATATTATCATAATTGGTAAATTATTTCTGACTTCAATTTTTGGGGCGGAACGGTCACTCAAAGAATCAGAAACTAAAAAGCCTATATCATTGCCAGCCAATCCCTGCAGTGTATATTCGTTAAACACGCCAAATTCTGGCATTACAGCAATCATGTTTTTACCGGTTGCCGAAATCATCTGGTTATTAACTGCCTGAATATTTGCCAGTTGAAACTCTTTTTCGCTTAAGTATATGTTTGTATCAATTATATCTTCAACAAATTCAACATCCATAACCGAACCAATTTCGCCATACTGCGCCATCGTTTTTACAAGTTTTGGATTTTGTTTTGCCACCAATGGATCAACAAAAAACGTTGTAGGATATTTTCTTCCGCTAAGAACATTCGAGATTAAATTTTTAACATTTTGTGCCTGCTTTTCAACTGTAGGAATAAATAAAGCAGCACCCTTGTAAGGTGTTGGCCAGTTCTGCACAAAAGCAGTTGGTCTATATGTAAGCCAGTTAATACAGTTATTAAAAAGCTTATCTAAATATATATAATCTTCCTGCTCGCCAAAAACACTATTTAATTCAAACCCAAACCATACAAATCTGCCGCGTCCGTAAGTACCATGAACAATTCCGGCACTCTTTTTAACTTCCTCATTAACAAGCCCGGATTCACGTCTATAATCGAACCAATAACTAATTTGTTTTACACGAGGATCAAGAATTTCGGCATAAATCGGACGATCCCATGTAGCTATTTTAAATGTATATCCAGGAGGTATTCCGGCTGTAATAGGGATATTTCCTCTGAGTGTATGAATCTTGGAATCAAATTCTTCAGGATGAATTTCTTTTGTGAATTTTAGACCAAACACCTCAGAGAAAAATTCCCAGCCCCTCCATTTACCTTCGTCAGACATGGTTGCGGTTCCGCCGGAAGCAAATATACTTCCGCCCCGTTCCATATACTTTTTAATTTTTGTAATCTCTCTATCACTTAAAGCAGTTGTGCTTGGAAGTAAAATAAGTCCATACTCACTTAAATCTTCATATTCTATAAACTGATCGCCAACAACTTCAAATTGCAATTTTGTTGAACCTAAAAATGTTTCCCATGTACTTATATTATCATTTAACCAGGTACTGCCGTCATCTAAAGTATTTTCGGTATATGTTGAATAAAGTATTGCTACCTTTTTATTATAAAGCGGTTTGCCAACTGATAGATTACTTTTACTTGGAAGAATCTGGGTAGCACGATAATTTCCGTACACACCTCTTACAACCAGCAAATATGATAGTATTGAAGCTACTACCATTAGTAATCCGCAGATTAGTATTAGTATCAGATTTACTTTAAATCCCTTAACTTTTAACGCCACTTTAATTTATCCTCTTTTCTCTGAGTTGTTCTTCTTGAGTCTGATGTATCCTGATATCCGTCTTGTGTATATCTCATAAACTTTTTATGCGGATCAAAATATTCACCAGTTTCACTAAATCTTCCGGAAGTAGAAGTCTGAACAAAAGTTTGTCTCGTTTGTGGACCTGCTCCTCTTCGCATTCTTTCTTCTTCCATTCTGGTTCCCCGTGAGCCGGTCATTGTTGGTCTGGATTCTTCATACATAGTTTTTCTTGTAAGAGGCTGACTCTGGGTATGTCTCTGCTCAGCAACCATCGGAGCCGGAGCAACCAATTCAGCTTCAACAGCTTCCGGTCTAGGAGCAGCTAAAGTCTGACCTTTACGCTCTCTTATTTTATATAAAATATAAGCGCCAACTGCTAAAATAAATGTTGATACAGTGGCTGTTAAAACTATTAAAGAAAGTATTGGAATTAATTCCATTATATTACCTCAAAATTATTTTCTTTTTAAGGAACTATTTTATAGTCCCGATTCGTTCTAATTTTCCCCAATTCATCTTAATTCCCAGAAACTCTTCAATTGTTGCCATCGCTTTTGTAACATCAATCAATACAACAAAAAATATTCTATAAATTAGCGCATAAGGAACAAGTCTAAAATCTTCCTTCTCTACGGCTACCGAATATAGTGCGGACATCATATCGAGAATTGCGATTCCTACCCAGAAAAAGAATACCAGGCTCGACATTCCGGCAAACAGAGCTACTAAAATAAAATTCAGATTACTGAATAAGTTCATAAACGGCCATAATAAAGCTTCGTAAGCCATTGACCATAATACTAATGTGTTATTAAAATTTAAAGTCGGATTTATTATATACTTCTTATGTTTTCTAATTGCCTGTATAATTCCGCGGGTCCATCTGTATCTTTGTTTTAATAACTGCTGAAGTTTTTCTGGCGCTTCAGTAATAGCAATTGAATTTGGCTCGTAATGAATCTTCCAGCCGGCAGCTAAAATTTTTAATGTTAAATCAGCATCTTCAGCAAATGTATCACTTGAATAATATCCGGCATCGTAAATTGCTTCTTTTCTGAATATACCAATTGGACCAGGAATTATATTTACCATGTGAATAAATCCCTGGGCACTTCTTGGCATATTTAAACCTTCAATATATTCCAGTGCCTGAAGATCAGTAAAAAATTTCTTTCTATTTAATACTTTTACGTTTCCGGCAACAGCTCCAACTTCAGGATCGGCTAAATGTCTAATTCCCATCTTAAGAGTATTTTCAGATAACTGTGAATCACCATCCATACATAAAACAAAATCAGCTTCCGAATATTGGATCCCGGCATTTAAAGCTTTCGATTTTCCGCCATTTGGTTTGTTTATAAGAGAAACTTTAACATTAGAGCTTACACCATGTTTATAACCAACTAAAGATTCCGCAACTTCCGCCGTATTATCTTCGGAACCATCGTTTACAATAATTATTTCATAATTTGGATAATCTAATTTCAGTAAAGAGTTTACCGAAGATTCAATCACTTTCGATTCATTATAAACCGGGACTATAATTGAGATAAACGGATAATATCCGTTTTTGTCCTGAACCGTATATCTTGTGATATATAGATACGCCATTATAAGAATGGAAAAATATCTAAATACTAAAACAAACAGAAAAATAACCAGCGATACTATGGATGCATAAACATAAAGTCCGCTCCACGAAAGTATGGTATAAGGCAGTGTTAAATAGATTATTACAAAAAAGATTATTGAAACAATTCCGCTAATCCAGATAACACGTTTTTTTTCTTTCAGTTCATCCCTGACAGGTTCATTTACTTCCCTGTTATCCAGAGTTATTCTTGTTCTATTTATCTTGTTTTTTATCATTTCCAATTCTTTTTATCATATAATATGTAGCCAATTCATGTGCCACAAAACCTTTTGAATTTGCAGTCCATTCAACATCTAAAAAATAATAACATGTTCAAAACATTTTATTGTAACATTTTGATACACAAATTAACAATATTTCACTTAATCAGATTCCTTTGTCTTAATAAATACTCATATATGCCGAAACATATAGACTTATATAAGTATATGCAGAATCATATCTAAATGATCTGCCAATACTTGCTTCTCCACTAATTTTTAAAAATTTATAAGGATTATAATCGATCTCTCCATTAATTTCACTCAAAACGTAATCAACTGAAGGAGCATATCCAAATTTACCGCCTAAATTAATATCTAAATTATCTTCGTTATAAACATCCGCTTTTGCCCAGATACTGTGTGACGAAAAATCCTGTGGTGAATAATATAAAGGATCTATACGTCCGAAATCTATAAAATAATATTCGTATCCAATTAAACTGTAATCGACAAATCTTTTACCAAATCTAAATCTTAGATCATTTCCTTTGTTATTATCAGTAAGAGTGTAATACTTATATAAAAGCGATAAATGCATCTTGTTTTTTTTGTCATATTCAATATTCATCTGATACATTTCCGCGTCAAAATCCTTAAACAGAATTTTTGGCGAATACAATATTGTTCTTGCATCGGTTTTATTATAACTAAATGACGCGCTAAATTTGTTTACATAATTTAATGATAATCCCCAGGTCTCCTTTTCATCAATATCAGTGCTATTTAAAATTCCATAACTAATATTAGTTGTAAAATATTTATGCCAAAACAGATTTACATTTCCCAGAAGTCTGTTTATTTCTTTTGTATTATAATTACCCGCATAATAATCCGAATAGAAATAGTAATGTGTAAACGAGCCTCCGACACCTATAAATTTATTTAGTCCAATATCTAAAGCCGAGCCCGCAGACCATGTTAAAAAATCCTGGTTATCTTTATAGAAACTTCCAAATGGAGATAATCCCATATGATATGGTAGTAAAACATTTAATAATGATGATGCTCCGGCTCCAAATCCATACTCCGGCAGCCAGTCTATTCTTTGTTTAACAATTTTAATCTCGCTGGAATCTGATGTTTCTTCTATCATCGAATTATAAATATCCTCTGCTTCTCCATATTCTTCTATCGAAGCATAAACATCGCCAATAAACAGATCAGTTTTAAACTTGCTGTCATCAATAAGCTTTAATTCGTCCGAATCTCTCATCTTCATTTTTGCGCTATCTAAAAGTTCTTCCGCCTCTTCCGGTTTCCCATCTAATTGAAGTGCCTTTGCATATAAAAGATTAACAATAAATAATTCATCATCATCACTTTCCATTTCACTTTTAATCTCGTGTATTGTGGAAAGTGCCATTTCAGAATCTTTAATCCAGATATAACTCATTGCCATTCTGCGTTTAACACTTAAATCATCATCAACTTCCAGAATATTCTTATAAATTTCTATTGACTCATCATATTCTTCCAGCGCATTTAATACATCGGTATATTCTATATATTCACTTTTTGTCGGTTCATCAATTTGTTCAAAATATTCATCATATTTTTCCTTAGAAGCTTCAAATTCTTTTTCCAAAGCCAAATTCTGTGCTTCAACTCTGATAGCGAAAATTTCTTCGAACTTTGCCTGATTTAAATGTTTTAGATATGCTTCTTCCGATGCAATTACTAAATCGCTGTTTTCATCAATTGATTTTGCTAAATTGAGATATTCATTTGCCTTTTCAAAATTCCGTTTCCAGGCATAAAGCTGCACTAAAGTTGTAATTGCCGTAATATTTTTTGGTCTTGCTTCATGAACACTAAGAAGATATTTTTCCGCCAAATCAAAATCACCAACAACCCAGACAGCAATTTGTCCGCGCAAAAGTCTGTAATCTAAATTCTCAGCATCTTTTTCCAGCAAAATATCAAGCTGCTCAATCGCGTTTTCAAAATCATAATTCCAAGCCGAATACTGTGCAAATCTGAACCTGACTATATCGGAAAAACTATTTTCGTTGCCATTCATATATTCTTTTAAAATCTCTAAAGCTGCTTCGTAATCAAAAGAATGTGCGTACTCTTCAGCAAGTTTTATAACACTATCTTCATTAGTAGGATCTTCTTTTAACTCAGTTGTAAATAATTCAATCCGCTTATTTCTTATACTGTCAATTATACTCCCTGTATTTTCAATTTTAGAAGTATAATTTTCATCTTCCGAATGATGCGCCTCCAAATATTTAAATTGATTTAATGCTTCCTGCAGTCTGTTAACTTTAATTAATTCAGATATCAAATCAAATCTATAATCAATTTTCTCAGGATACTTTTTAATCAGCCAGTACAATCTATCAATGGGATAAACTTTCCTTCCGCTATTATCAATCTGTAACTGAATTAAATAACCTTCTTTTCTAGCCAGATCTAAACCGTCCAGAGCTTCCTTAAAATATGGTTTAAAGGCTAAAGCATTAGAAAAAGCATCTTCGGCAATTTTATATTTACCAAGCCAGAGTGTAAAATATCCGTAACGGCTCCATAAACGCCAGTCTTCAGGATATCTTTCAACCCATTCTTTTAATATTTTTTCACCTTTTCTGATATGTCTGTTTTTCTCTAATATTATTGAATAACGAATTATTTCGTCCGGCGAAGCATCATTATCACGGGCTAAATATTTATCATACCAAAGTTCAGCATTTTTCCATTCTTCTAAATTTTTATAACATTTTCCTATTTCCAAATAATTAAACGGATTAGCCGGATCTATTGCTATTTCCCGTTTATATCCTTCAATTTTCTTATATAAAATTGGATACCAGATATTTATTATTCTATTTAAATTGTTTCTATATTCCGAATTTCCAGGCTCAAGTCTTACGGCAATTCTTAGATCATAAACAGCATAATCATACTGTTCTCTGTTTTCATAGCAGATTCCACGCAAATTATAACCTTCAGCATCTCTTGCGTTAGCAGAGATGTATTTATTAAGCTGATCAATTGCTTCACCGTAACGCTCAGCTCTAATATGAATCATAGAACGGCGTTTTAAGTTTTCATAATTTTTTTGTGCGGTTAAAACTGTGGTAAATATTATGAATACAAAAACTATGTTTAATATTTTACTCATTATTCAACAAAATTTTTCAATGGAATATAATTTTTTTCCACATCTTCATCAGAAGAAGCAATATAATTCAACATTGTTTTTGCGTTATCAATATTCTCGTCTACTTCAATACTTAGAACTGAAATATTTTCTAAAACACTATTCAGATAGTTTTTATCTTCACTTGGAAAATGATATTTTATTGAGAAAAGTATATTCTGCGCACTTTTACTATCACTTTTTACAACAAGTACAATTACTTTATTATCAATAACGCAGATTTTATCTTTTTTATCCGTTGATAATCTTAAAGCTTCTTTTAACTCATTTACCGTTAAATGCCCCTGTATTCTAAAAACATGATCAAGTTTAAATGCGATTAAATCAAATACCTGACCAGTACTTCTAAATAGCGCAATCTGATTATTTAAAAGAAGTTCAAAATCAGGATACTCATATAAATTTGAAAATGAATAAGGCTCAGCAATATTATCTAACTTGGTTTTTCTAAGATTCTGTATTTGATGATCTTCTTCACGACTTGAAGGATATTCAAAATCGGATGATTCTTCTTTCATCAATTTAGGAATAGTTAAGCCAATATAAGGTTCTACTTCAAAATCTTCGGTATAAGCTCCTTCTGTATGACCAATATTAGGAACAATAGAAATAGTTCCTTTTCTATTTTCATTTGGAGAAGCATTTTCGGCATTTTTAAGATAAATATTAGCTGTAACTTCATGCGAAAGTGTATCAACAATTTCCCTAGATCTTGAGGTTGCAGGTTCACCAACTAAAAATAAACTAGTAATATCTTTACTTCCAAGATTTTCCAGAGTGTGTACAAAAACATCTTTTAGGAGGTCTAAGCTATTAAAACCAATGTACGGGGTAAGTTCATCGAAGATTATACGGTGAGGCTGGTAATGATTTACTACTGTTATAATATCATTCATATACTCTATTAAAAATTCATCCTGATTAGGCTGATCGTATACATCGTCCGGCGAAGCTACTCTTACAACTATAATCTGGTTCCGGTTCATGTAAGTCTGGATGTCAAAATTAATTGAAGCAGCCTGAATCATTAAATCTTTTGGGCGCATATTTGTAAAATATAAACAAACCTGCTGATTTTTTGCTGATTCCATTGCACATTGTAAGCTTAAAAGCGTACGGCCGGTTTTTCGGGAACCTATAATCAAATAGCTTCCACCAATGTACAAACCGCCCCATTTCTCATCAATTAAAGAAAATCCTGATGGTATTAACTGTAAATTTGTATTCATTATTAAATCCTAGAAAATTTCACCTACAAAGAGTGCAAAATAGGTGCCATGTAAAAGGTTACTTTAGGTTAAATTTTGCAGTGCGGATAAGTTCAAAATGAGATTTTACAAAAAAAGTGTACTTATATGATACACTTTTTATCTCGATGAATAATAGCCCATAACAAATATTGCGGTCGCGTTTGCAGTAATAGTTGGTTCGTTTGAGACATAATCCATTCTATCATCTCTATAATAAGCATCATCTGTTTGAAATTTTTTCAGTCTATCCGGTTTTTCAAATGGGAGGTTGTATGAATCCAAAATTTCTCTTTTTATTGGACCGGCCGCAAAACCTCCCTCAAACTTTTTTTTATTTAAAAATAATATTTGATGATGTAAATTCTTTACAAAATTTTTGCCGGTTTTATAAATAAAAGATTTTCCCCAGGGATTTCTGCCTAAAATAAAATCTCTCTGAACTTCACCCAATTTCATAAATAAATCTTCGCCAGTTAAATCCTGCCATAATATTGTATGAAGTGTTACTCCAAGCAGTGTATTATTGGTTCCCCAGCTGTAAGCGGCACCTTCTCCAAATATTTTTTGATTATACGAATTTAAAAAGTGATTTATATTATTTAGTATATATCCCGAAAACACAGGTTCATGTCTGGCAATTTTATAATGAGCAAAAGTATTTATATTTCCCCAGCTCCACCAATAATCCGCACCGGCCGAATCAGCATATTTTACCGCTTCATTAAGCAATTCTGGTCTTTTTGTTGTGTTATAAAGCTCAATTGCTCCAAGTGCTAATTTGCCAAGATATGTATTATCTATATACATTCCGCACCCGGAACTATCTATATCCGGTATTTCATTTCTAACTGAATAAATATTTTCCGCCGCTGTTAAACATTTTTCAGAATACTCTTCATAATACATATCCTCTTTCCAAATACGGGAAGCAATAGCCATTGTAGCTGTAAATAATCCAGCAGTATTTTTCCCAATCCCAACAAAAGCCGGTCTGTCGTAAGTTAAGCTGTCATTTTCCGGCATTCTCCAGCCTACTGTATGATCCCGTAAATCCTGAACACTTGATATAAGTTTATATTTTTCAAAATTACATCTGTGCAGCCAGTCTAACCCAATTTTTGCTTCTTCAAGAATATCCGGAATGTTGTTTTTATTTAAATCAAAACCGAATTTTTTTTTATCGAACTCATACGAAAATAAAAGTGTATAAGTTGCATAAGCCGTTGTATTTAAGAACTTTACATAATCACCAGCATCATGCCATCCGCCGGTAAGATCAATTGCCCCATCTAATTTTGATCCGTCTGTATTAATAATTGAAGTTGCGTCAGCTATATGGCAAACTTCATGTCCAGTCGGGTTTGTATATCCGCATCGCTGAATTTTAAAGAAATCAAGAAGTTTTGGAGCAAGATGATTATAAATACTTTTATTTATTGAAAAAGAATAAGACTTCTCCTTTTCAACTTTTAAAAAATATTTTCCTTCCAAAATTAAATCAGAAAACTCTAATTTATAAGTGTAATTGAAATTTCCGTATTGCCCAATATTTTCTTTTATATCTGACTTAAAAACAACATTCCCGGAAACCGTTTCAATAATTTCGAAAAACCCGTTCTCTAAATCCGTTTCACTTAGTATAATTGCCGATTTATATTCATTCGGCAGAAATCCCAACTGATTCATTCTTATGTAAATATCACCGGCAAACAGACTTGCCGTGAATATAAAATATAATATGATAAACTTTAGTCCGATATTGAATCCCAGTCTGTAAAGATATTATTTTCCAAAAAGAAATCTATTTAATTAAGCTAACTATCAAAAAATATTCCACTTAGAATTATCATGTTTTTCCGATTAAAATTAAACAGTTACATAATATGAAGTGAATTTTCCTATCTCATTTTAGAACAGTAACTTTATCTAAAATTTAATCAGTGTAGTTTTTATTGCATCTCTTAATTTTGGAAAAACATTTGCCTCATCTGCAAAGTTATTCCATAAACCGACAGTTTTATTTATTTCTGAAATAATTTTATCAGCCTTTTTTATATTCATAGATTTTGCTAAAATCATCAGATCATCCCGACTTATATTTTTTCTTTTTCCGTTTATACTTAAAGCATGCTGACTTACCCACAAACTATCCGGACGATACGCATGGCATAAATCATAAGCCGGAGCTAATTCCCACCACTGATCTTTTTTTAATCTAAACGAAAAGTTTTTTGTATGATCATCGCAGTTTCTTGCTAAAACATTAAAAACCATTCGTCTGAACATTTGTTCAGCTTCCGGATAAGTTAAACGAAGCATTCTCATTGTCTGGAAAAGCTGTTCATAACTATAACTTGTTATATTATTGAAATCGAAATGCTGAAGCGCGCAAAAGGTTTGTATGTGGTGTTTTTGATCTGAACCTTCCCTATCGAATCTTTTTGTCATAAAATGCGCTCTGTCATTTTCCTCCAGCAATTTAGATTCCATTATATCAATTCCGCATTCCTTTGCCATTAAGTAATATGCCATTTCAACACGACCATAACCTTTACTGTTTCCAAATTGCGAATCACTTACACCATCTAATTTTATTAACCAATGCTCAAATCCTTTGGGAACTTTTGTCTGCCCAGATTTTACCTGACCGTTTTTTTTATTATAAGCTATAATTGCTTTTGGTCTGGCTCCGCCTGCCGAAGTACCAATCTTTAAAATATCCATAAGAGCATGCTGTTCGTCATCCTTTAAGTTGGTTTCAAATCCTTCCCTCTTATTCAGCATTTTACTCGCAATATCTACCAGGCTTTCAATTTCCACGTTAAATGTTTTTTTAGTCTGCTTAAATTGCGACGGTTCAAACTCCAAAGCACCAATTCCTCTGGTACCAATAAAACATAATTGTTCAATGGGATTCATACTGTTTTGCGGACGGCCGTTTTGTGCAAGCCATATATTAATTAACTGATTACCATAATTATCAGGCAGTACATCCGCTAATAATCCGGGAAGTCCTTTAAATGTATCGGATCCGCTATTTTCTTTAGCCCTTAACTCCGGAAACGAAAAGATCCTGTTCCGTTGAGACACAGGCATTTTTATTGGCGATAAATCCCAGCCTAATTCATTTTTTTTGGGATCGTATTCAAAACTTGTTAATCCGGTACTTTCATTCCAGACTATAGCACCTACAATTTCTTCCCATATTTTTACAAATGCTGATGTAATCATTACCAGCTGCTCTTTGGCGGTTGCTCTTTTACATAACTGACTTTACTGGCTCGCTGACGGGTTTTTTGTTCCAGTTTTGCTAGTTCTATTGGACTCATTTGTTTTTCTACTTTGAATATTTCCATAATATTCAGTAAATCCAAAACACGTAAAACACGTAATAATGTTGCTACTGATACAGATTGCCCTTTTTCCAGCAAACTAAGTGTGGAACGGCTAATTCCGGCGTTTTCAGCAACTTCGTCCTGAGTTCTGTTTTGTTCAATTCTATGATGTTTGAGAAAGGTTCCTATTTTTTCACCTAACGCGGAATCACTCATTGACTGCCAGTTTATGTATGATTTTTCATTCATTATGGTTCTTAAGCTTAGTTAATGACTTATTTTTCATACAAATGTATGAATTTTAATTGTGTTTGTCAAGTTCTTGTATGGTTTTTCATTCACTAAGCCACTTTTTACTACTTAACGTATGGTTTTTCATGCATCTTTAGCGTTTTGAGGGTAGGTTGTTAATCGAGATACATATAAAACCCAACTTCATGGAAAAGTTGGGTTCTGAAATTTTACATTTTTTTCAAACCAATACCTGGTCTGTCATTCAAAATTACTTTACCATCAACAACAGTTGTACCTTCGTAAGGATCATTTCCAATTAATAAAGCACCGTCAAGATCTGCCCAATCTACTATTGGAGAAAGATGAGAAGCCGCTGAAATAGCGCATGATGTTTCTGTCATACAGCCAAGCATTACTTTCATACCAAGTGCTTTAGCCATAGTTGCCATTTTATTTGCTTCACGCATTCCGGTACACTTCATAAGTTTTATATTTATTCCAGAATAAACTCCGTGAGCTTTTATAACTTCAGGAATTCTCTGCATAGCTTCATCAGCAATAGTCGGGAGCGGGCTATTTTCAGTAAGCCACGCCATATCATCGATACTTGTTTTTGGCATAGGCTGCTCAACAAATACAATTCCTTTTTCTTTTAACCAGTGAATCATATCCAGAGCCATATGTTTATCTTCCCAGCCCTGATTCACATCAACACAAAGATCAACATTGGTAACCGATCTGATTGTCTCTATCATTTCTTTATCATTTTCTCTGCCGAGTTTAACTTTTAATATTTTAAATTGATTAGCTTCTTTAACCTTTTCCCTAACTACTTCAGGAGTATCAATACCAATTGTATACGATGTATAAGGAGTTTTATCTTTATCATATCCCCAAATGTTATACCATGGCTGATTCATCATTTTACCAACAAGATCGTGTAAAGCAATATCAACAGAAGCTTTTGCCGCACCGTTTCCCGGAGCAATTGAATCAACATACTCCAAAATTTCTTCTAATTCATAAGGATTATTGAACTGTTCTAAATCCACTTTAGATAAAAACTCACTCGCGGTTTTCTGAGATTCGCCCAAATACGGCGGCATTGACGCTTCGCCGTAACCGATAATTCCGTCATACTCAATTTCAGTTAACATAACAGGTGTAGTTGTTCTGGAACTTGTAGCAATTGTAAATACATGTTTTAATTCTAATGTGTAAGGTTTAAATGAAAGTTTCATTTTACCGGATCTCCCCTTAATAATATTAGACGCAGTTAAATCGGGAGCCGAACCAGCCAATGCCGCTCCGGTTAATATCCCGGTAGTTTTAAGAAAATTCCTTCTAGTATGATTCATTATTTTTCCCCATAATAAAATTTATTTTGCCTGATTGTATGAATCCCGTTTTCCCCAATAGAAGAAAGTACTCTCCGGGCACGGATAAATGTATTTGTTCTATATTCGCTGTAATATGGTTTTTCTTTATTGAAACTGTTTATTTTAACAGTTCCCCCTTCATGAATAAAATCACCATCCTCAATATAAATTCCAACATGGGTTATTCTCTCTTTTTTATCACCTTCAGCTTTTCTTCCAAAGAAAAGAAGATCACCTTTTTTAAGATTTTCATAACCGTTTTCTGTATCAACTAATTCACCTTTATGAACTTGCTGGGACGCATCACGGTCAAGTATAATACCGTGCATAAAGTAGACAGTCTTTGTAAAGCCGCTGCAGTCAAGCAATTTAGAAGAAGTTCCGCCCCACATGTAAGGAACGCCGTTAAAACGTTTTGCCATCGCTAAAACTGATTCCTGAGTCGGATTCTGAGAATCAGCCCATTCATCTAAATCCGTACATTCACTAACCGGAATATAAGCTGTTTTTCCATCGGGATATTTAACTTCACAGAACTGGGAATCCGCTTTGCTGAATTTCAAAATATCGCCAATTACAATATCAGAAACTCTATCCGAGTTTAGATCCGGTTTTGAATATGTAAATCCATATTCTTTTAGATAAATTACACGCTTAGAATTTATCCATTCATCTTTTTCATCTTCGGTAACTAAATAAATACCATCATTATCAGCCCACGAAATATACATATCCGGAGTCTGGACCAAATAAAATCCGCCATCCTTTTTATAAACATTTACAACAGCTCCTAAAAGTGCCTGTGTCGCAAGTTCAGCCGAATGTCTGGGATTTGAACGAATTGAAGCCACAGAAACATTTACAATTCCGTAACATTTTTTTTCAAATTCTTCATTTGGCAATGTTTCTACATTATCCTTAACCTGAACTCCCTGTTTCCTAAGTAACGCGTTCAGCTCCGATTTAGCTTCCGGTAAATTTGTTTCACCTTCTAAAGATAAAACCTCATTCTCTTCTTTTAACTCGATATTAAATAATGCTACCCTTTTATCCGGCGCGTATTTTTCTCTTACTTCCTGAATTGTTTTTTGAATGGACTCCATATAATTCTCTTGCGATTTAATTTGTGTGGTACAAAATAGAATTGAAAATAATAGTAAAACCTGAGTTAGTTTTTTCATTTTGCTTACTTATGTTGTGTGAGTTATTTCAAGTTTGCAATTTACTGAAAAGATAATTGAAAATAAATTGAACTGTTATATAAATTTGGAATATTTTGCAGTTGTCATTTCTACGCAGGGAGAAATCTTATTTTTTAAAAGATTCCTCACACACACTTCGTTCGGTTCGGAATAACATTTCTTTATCTAAAGATGACATCTTTTAAAAAGATATAATCTTTTAGCTTTTCCACCTATTATTACCATAACTCCCTTTAATACTTCATATTTCTACATTTTTTACTTATTTTCGAATCATTAAATCAAACTTCTCTTACAAACATATTTAGGAAGTATATGTCCATTCAAAATAGTAATCGGGAAAACTGGGGCTCAAAATTAGGATTTATTTTAGCTGCTGCCGGATCAGCAATAGGATTGGGAAATATATGGAAATTCCCTTATGTAGTTGGCGAAAACGGCGGAGCAGCTTTTATAATAATTTACTTAATATGTACCGCTGTAATTGGGCTGCCTGTTATAATTGCTGAAATTCTTTTAGGAAGAACAACACAAAGAAATCCCGTTGGCGCTTTTTACGCTTTAAGCAAATCTAAGTTTTGGGCAAGTATTGGTGGAATGGGAGTTTTTGCCGGATTTGTAATTCTCTCTTTTTACAGTGTAGTTGCCGGCTGGTCCTTCGGATATATCTTTGAAGCAATAAATGGTGTATTTAACGATTTCCAGACACCACAGGCTGCCGGACAGCATTTTGAAGCTCTTGTCAGTAATGTTTACTGGATTGTAGGATTTCAATTCTTGTTCACACTTGTCTCAATATTCTTTGTTTATAGAGGAGTTCAAAAAGGTATTGAACAGGGAAGTAAAATAATGATGCCGGTTTTATTTGTTTTACTCTTTATCCTCATGATAAGAGGACTTACTTTACCAAATGCCGAAAAAGGAATTGAGTTTCTATTTAATGCCGATTGGAGTCTGGTAAACGGGCAAACGGTTTTAATGGCTCTTGGTCAGGCATTTTTCACGCTAAGTCTTGGAATGGGCGCTATGATGACATACGGAAGTTATATGTCGAAAAAAAACAGTATTCCAACTTCCGCTATTCAAATAATATTTTTAGATACATTAATTGCATTGGTTGCCGGAGTTGCAATTTTCACCGCGGTATTTGCAACTGGTCAGGATACAAACGCCGGACCGGGACTTATTTTTCATACACTTCCCGTAGTATTTAATAAAATGCCAGGTGGATATATTTTCTCAATTCTATTTTTTATTCTGCTTACCATTGCCGCAATAACATCCGCAATTTCATTATTAGAAGTTATTACAGCTTATTTTGTTGATGAACGTAAATGGAGTAGAAAAAAAGCTGCAATAGTATTTGGAATTGTAGCATTTGTGTTTGGTGTTCCAAGTGCCTTGTCTTTTAATGTTTTATCCGATACTACTCTGTTTGGATTAACTTATTACGGAATTGTAGATTATCTTGCATCCAATATTTTATTGCCTCTTGGCGGATTTTTTATAGCTGTATTTGTTGCGTGGAGATGGGGATTTGATAAAGCAATTGTAAACTTAAAAGATGGAGCCGGAGAGTTATTTGCTAAATATCCATGGATGCTTTTAGGATGGAAAATACTAATAAAGTATTTAGCTCCAATTTTGATTTTCTTAGTGTTCTTAAATTCTATTGGATTATTTTAGTTCCAGATTGACCGCTTTGCTAATACTTGTATCGTGGATTGCTTAACGAAGTGGGCAATCCGCGTAAGATATGTGAAATTTGGCTTGTAAATATGCGGGAGGTTTCTTCTATGGTAATGAGTTTTGTTATTCATTTTAGCTATTACTAAGTTTTATTAGCCCTCGTATTATTTGCTACATTTATTAAAAATTTCACATATTGACCGCTTCGCTAATCAATCTGAGTTACTGTATCGTGGATTGCTTAACGAAGTGGGCAATCCGCGTAAGATATG
>JAEIOE010000029.1 GCA_016342455.1 Mycoplasmatota bacterium
ATCTCCTTTTTATTATTATACTATCTTTTCTTCTTTAAGGTGGTACCTATGTGTCCCACTTTTTCATAGCAGTGCACTTCACAACACCATAATCTGCATTTTTAAACTCTCTAATCATTTTTTATCCTCTCTTCTTGTCAGTATTTCCCCAAATAAACGCTCACTTATTTTCTTTTCGTAGAATTCTTTTCTTCGTGTAATTTTATGTAAATAAATCTGAGTTGTATTAGGACTTTTATGTCTTAGCATATGTTGAGTGCTATGAAGGCCAGCACCTTCTAACATAGCCATTGTTGCGGCAGTGTGACGAAGACTATGAGCAGTATATTTAGAACTATCAATACCAATGTCCTGAAGGTATTCCTTAACTGTTTTACTGAGTGTTCTGGTACTGATTCTCATTCGTTTTTGTCTTCTGCCATGGTTAATGAATAATGGTATATATTGGTCGGATCTAGCAAATAGATACTCTGTAATTATTTCGTAAACTTGAGGTGATAATTTAACATATGCATCTTTATCATCTCTTCCCTTGCCCATAACAAATAAAGCATAAGCATCTTCAATGAAATGAATATCATTGACATCTGCTCTTTCTACTTCAATTGTTCTTAATCCAGTAGTAATCATTAAGCTGATAATTGCAAAATTTCTCAACTTCAGGATTCCTTCTTCAGCTCGTTCTGCCGCATACTCTAGGAGTTTGTGTGCTTCATCCGTTGATAATGGTTCTCTTTTGAAATCATTCTCAATTTTAACTCCCTTTATACCGATGGCAATATTATCTCCTTTGCCTTCAGCGTAAAGCCATTCATAGAAGTTTCTAATGACTACGATATATTTTTGTACAGTTCTTGCTGCGTGTTTATCCATTAAAATATTTCGATATTGTTTGACATCTTCACGAATTGGTGGTTTCGATAAGGGTTCAACATATTTGATATATTCCATCAATATCCTTTTATAGCTTTCTTTGGTTATTGGTTTTACATCGCTATACTCAATGAATTCACTGATACTTTGCCTTAACTTAGAATCTCTCATTAGAAAGTCTTTCGCTTTCGCTTAATGTATGATCGCAGTCTTGAATAAATTTTTTCTCGAAATTAATTATCTCACATAAATCCATTTTTAGAACTTGAGAAATTCTTACTAACATTCGAACCGATAAGTTCTTGCCTCTAGCTCCATTTTCAATTTGAGAATAATAATCACGTGAAATGTCCAGCAAATAAGATACATCATCAGCAGTTAATTTGAGTAGTTTTCTTTGGTCCTTTAAGTAGTCTCTGTGAAGATAATTCTTATTGCTACCTATACTTATATCGCGGTTTTTGTTAAGCAAAACACATCATCCTTTCATGCTAATTGAATGGTGTCCTTATTGTATACGAAAATTTCAATAGTGAAAATATGTTTAGAACAGTTTTTTCAAAATACAACAAAAAGGGTTGATTTTTTTCTTATTTTGTAGATAATATATAGTTAATGTCAACATTAATTATTGCTATGCTACATTTTGTTGCATATAAAAAAATAAAGAAAATAGAGGTGTTTCAATGAATCAATCTTCTTTAACAGAAATTTACAACAGATTATTTATCAGCGAAAATTTAAAGAAGCTGCGAATCGCACATAAATTATCTACTACAGACGTTGGTAAGATCATCGGAAAATCAAGGCAAGGTTATGCGAATTATGAAAATGGAACACGAGAAATCAGCATCAAAGATTTAGTTGCTTTAAGTGGGTTCTATAATGTCTCTATTGATGTAATAGTAGGAAATCCTTTCACTTTAAGAAATGATATTGCACTTGCTTTTCGTTCTTTTGAAACTATTGAATCTGAACTAAAGGAAGTTATGCCATTTACCATATCAACTATTCACGATGACGTCATTTGTTATAAAAAAAACGATCTTGATATGCTGTTTTTCTGGAAAACAAGCTTAAATCAAGAAGATCATATTATGTTGTTTAATTATTATGAAAAAATTCTGGTATCAAAAGTTTTCTTCAAAGATAACGGTGACGGTCATTTCTATATTAATGATAAACCAAAATACTTTAATAAAGCTCATGCTGAAAACATTGTCTTTAAAGGAGTGTTGATGGCTGACTTACACAAATACATGGATATACCACATTTTTTCGATTAGCGCTTTGAGCTCATGGTAAAGCAATTTTAACTATGCTATAATAGGCTCCGGTGGTTTTCAGACATACTTTGTGCATTCCAATTTATCCTTTTTAAAAAGGGTTGCTTTCTAGGCAACTCTTTTTTTTGTTTTCTAAGAAAGGACAACTAGATGGACAATAATATTGAGTTTCAAATAAAGAAAAAAATACTTGATGAATTATATAAAGCGAATAAAATCAGTGGTATGGAGTGGTACACAGCACTTTCAAAACTGATAGAGGAATTTGATTTAGAAAAAGAAATAAACTCGCAATAAATCGCTTGCTATTTGTTGCTTTCTGAGTGATATATATAGTAAGAATTAAAGGAGGAAAATATATGCTAGAAAAACAAGTAATTGTTATGGAACCAGAAAACCATTTCTTTGAGGACAACCAAGGCTTGCTAATTGAAAAGCCAAAGAAAAAAGTATGTGCATATGCAAGGGTTTCAACAGACTCAGATGACCAACTAAATAGCTACCAAGCACAAATCAGGGAATTTACCAGAAAAATAAAAGAAAATGAAGAATGGGATTTCCTGGGCATGTACGCAGATGAAGGAATTTCTGGAACAAGTATGAAAAAGAGAGCAGGGTTCCTACGGATGATTGAAGATGCTAAAGCCGGAAAAGTCGACTTAATTCTAACGAAATCGTTGTCTCGGTTTGCTAGAAACACTGTTGATTGCTTAACTGTGGTTAGAGAGTTAAGAAGCTTCAATGTGGAAGTTTTCTTCGAAAAAGAAAATCTGTCTTCGAGTGATACAAAAATCGACTTCATGCTCACTATCTTCTCTTCTATTGCTCAAGAAGAGGCTAGAAACATTAGCGAGAACGTTAAATGGGGATTTAGAAAAAGATTTAAAGAAGGGCTGGTTCACATAAACACTTCAAGATTTCTAGGATATGACAAAGATGAAAACGGTAAGATAATCATAAACTATAATCAAGCAAAAACAGTCAAGATGATTTTTGGTATGTACATTGCTGGTTCATCGTTGAAAGAGATAGCAAACTTTCTCACTGAAAATGAAATAACAAACGGGAGAGATGTTGTCTTCTGGACTCCCGCAACAGTCAGTACAATTCTTATCAATGAAAAGTACTGTGGAGATGCTATTTTACAAAAACGAGTTACTTTAGATTATCTCACACACAAGTCAGTGAGGAATACTGGCCAGGCACCAAAATACTATATCAAAAATAATCATGAACCAATCATCCCGAGAAAGAAATTTGAACTAGTACAGGAATTAAAAAAGAAACGTAGCAAAAAGAGAAACACTTCCACATATGGAAATAAATACCCACTTAGTGGAGCGGTCTATTGCGGTCAATGTGGGAAAATAATGAATCGCCATTATTATAATTATGGAAAGCCAACTCAAAGGATAGTTTTATCTTGTAAAAATCGTTATAAGGATCCCCACGTTTGTGATAACAAGCCAATTGATAATGACACTTTAGAACTTGCTGTAATTGAATCAATAAAAAGATTAAACCTAGATAACCCAAATATCTTAGGTGAAACATTAACATTGGTAAGATCTAGTCTTGATTCAACACATATTGAAATGGAGGCCAAAGAGATACAAGAGCAGATTAAAATAATCGAACAGAGTATCAAAGACATTATTAATATTAATGTTGATTCTATCGCTGAAAACACTGACTTTTATAAAGAAATATACAATGAAAAAAAATCTGAATTGATTGAGCTAAAAGCAACTTTACAAAATAAAAAAAGCTTACTTGTTGATCATCATCTTCACGATGAACGAATACAACAAATAAGCGATTTTTTAGAAGGCTATACAGCTCTTAACAAAAACATATTATTAGGGGTTTATAAAGCAATTATAGCAATTAACAAAAATGAAGCATTATTAGTTATGAGTGATGCGAAATTGACAAAAACAGAGATTCAAACAAATATTGAAATCTATAAAACATTAAAGCCTATTGAAACACGTTTATTTGTTAATCCGGATACGAATCGTTCAATTACTTATCATGTCATAAAACTAGGAGGTAAGGAAAATGAATGTAATTGAAATCTTGGATCTGAATTCATACGAAAAGAGAAACAGAAAAAAGAATGTGTGCGCTTATGCTAGAGTTTCTACATTTAAAAATCTTCAAGAAACGTCATTTGATCTTCAGGTAGAAACATACACAAAAATGATACAAAACAATCTTAAATGGAATTTTGTAGGGGTCTATGCTGATAAAGGAAAAAGTGGTACTCACATCATTCACAGAGAACAATTTAACTTTATGATAGAGCTTGCTAAAGCCGGAAACATCGATATGATCATTACTAAATCAGTATCCCGATTTGCTCGAAATACGATTGACTGCTTATCCATTATCCAAAAACTTAAAACATATAGTACAGAAGTATGGTTTGAGAAGGAAAACTTATCTTCATTTGACCCGAAAATTGAGTTCGTCATTTCTGTAATGGCTGGAATGGCTGAGGAAGAATCAAGAAATATTAGTGAGAATGTGAAGTGGGGAGTTCGCAAACGATTCAAAAATGGTATCGTTCCAATGGTTACCTCTCGTGTTCTTGGCTATGTTCGTGATACTAACAAGAATATCATTATTGATAAGACCGAGGCTATAATCGTCAAAATGATATTTGCTATGTATTCTGAAGGTGCATCTCAAAGAGTCATCGCAGCACATCTCAATTCACTCGGATTTAAAACTAAATATCAAAACAAAGATTGGTATGAGAGAGCAGTCCAAGGAATCTTAAACAATGAGAAATACACTGGTAATGCCATTCTTCAGAAATCTGCACGCCAAGCATTAGGATCCAGAATAGGAGAAAAGAATCAGAATTTTTTACCTAAATACTATGTTGAAAATTCTCATCCAGCAATCATATCACAAGAATTATGGGATACAGTTCATGAAATTAAAAATGGGAAGATCCTCAAATACAACCATACGCTGGACAAGAAAAAACTAAAACATAAAGCAAAGTATTATTCTGAATATGCTGAATTCATTGAATGCGCTATATGTGGCAAAAACTATCATTATAAAGTTAATAATAAAGGGACATCTTGGGAAACAAGAATTTTAATATGCTCAAGCAATAGAGAAAAAAAGATTTGTACTAATGACGCTCTATTCGCAGATACATTTGATGAAATACTCATATCTCAGATTAATCGAATCATCAAGAATAAAGAAGAGTTTCTAAATACGCTGCGTAATGCGCTTATTGCTCATCCGGCAATCATACAACTAAACACTGATTTGGCACAAGCACAGGAGAAGCTAGACGGTATAGATGCCAAATTAAAAGAACTTATGGTTTCTTCTAATGAATTAGATAGGGATGTTTGTGGTGAATTAATTCCGATGAAACAAACCATTCAAGCTGATTATATTAAATATAAGAATCAGCTATTAACAACACATAACATCTCAAATAAAATCAAACAATTCAAGACTCTACTTAACGGCTATAAGATCCCAATTAAAACCTTAACTGAATTCCCTTTTAAGGAATTATTCACTAAAGTGAGAGTTCACAATCGAAATGAAATTGAGATTATCCTAAACGTTTTAAATGAACCCGGAGATTCAAGTGTTTTTTCTTTTCCAGCCATTACGACGGAATTTCTTATTCGAAAGACAACCCACAGTATAGAGAGTGTTATTAGAGTTGTCTAATCCTCGTTAAAAAAATCAAAATATACTTTTATATAAGATCATTAAATGATGATCTTTTTCTTTTCAAATAAGATATAGGTTTTTTGAACACGAATATGTAATAGTTCAAATCCGGCTGGGTCTACAAAAAATACGGTTTTTAAGAAAGTTCAAATCCCCACACTGTCCAAATACTTAAATCTGTAAAAAGCGCATAAAAAAAAGAGTAGAATCATACCAAAATTAAAAATATTGGTACTATATACTCATCGAAAAGAAAAGAGTTTATTTCCTTTTTATCGCTAAACGTAGGCGTTTATCCGTTTATTGACATAGAAATAAACTCGGTATAATCAACCTGGAGGACCCTGCCGGATTTGAACCGGCGGTGGGGGAGTTGCAGTCCCGTGCCTTACCACTTGGCTAAGGGTCCTAAAATATTTAAAGAGTAAGATTTGACCCTTACTCTCGAATATAAAAAATGGTCGGGAAGACAGGATTTGAACCTGCGACCTCCTGGTCCCAAACCAGGCGCTCTACCAAGCTAAGCTACTTCCCGTATAAAATGGCGCGCCCATCAGGAGTCGAACCCGAAACCTCTTGATCCGTAGTCAAACGCTCTATCCAATTGAGCTATGAGCGCGTAATCACCATCTGCTATATGCAAACTTTCGTGGGTTATTTTTCATATCCATTTTGAAAGGCCGATATATATATTATCAAATTTAACTATAAAAAGCAACGTTTTTTTATTATTTTTTTACAGTTTTTCTTTTA
This sequence comes from Mycoplasmatota bacterium, assembly GCA_016342455.1. Taxonomy (GTDB): domain Bacteria; phylum Bacillota_I; class Bacilli_A; order Izemoplasmatales; family Hujiaoplasmataceae; genus 4572-104. The sequence goes on from JAEIOE010000029.1 coordinate 6,630, forward strand.
AACATTACTCTTCGTTTTTCATCCGGTAATAATATTACTAATATACTTAGAATTAGGGCCGCAATTAGCAAGATAATTACTATAAAAAATTCTGGATAAATAAAGCAATATGCAAGAAAACCACTGAACTCTTTTCCTGATTCAGTTATAAAATTCAAAGGTTCTACAATTGTAACAACAAATAAAGTAATTAACCCCATTACTATTAAAACAAAAGCTAGTATATTTAGTAGTTTAAATGGGCTAATATTTTTCTTCTCTTCTTGTACTACTGTGTAATAACTAAAATCTGACAATGACTTTCTGTCTTTCAATAGATAATCTGTAGAGACTTTAAATAATTCTGATAGTTTAATTACATTTTCAAGATCTGGCATTGAAACACCAGTTTCCCATTTTGAAACTATTTGTTTACTCACTTTTAGTTTATCTGCCAGTTCTTCTATTGATAAGTTCAGTTTTATTCTATTTTCTCTTAATTTTTCATAGAACATAAACTTTACTCCTTAATATGATGTAACTAAAACAATACTCTATAGTTTATACTTTGTCAACTATTTACTTTTTATACCAATCCAAAACTTCTCATGATGAATACTACTAAGAAGATTGAGAAAATAGATAAAGTAGAGGTCCACACTACAAGCTGTACAGCTAACTTTTCATCATTATGCATCTCTTTAGCCATGATAGCTCCCGATATCGCTGTAGGCGAAGCTAAGAGCGCTATTAAAGCAGGGTATTCAATGATTGTGAAGTTAAAGAAAGTTGATTTAGTAGATAATAAAACTGCTAAAGGGATCATTAAGAGAGGTGAAATAACTACTCTTGCGAATGTTCCAATAAATACTTCCTTTTTCATATCTTTTAGTGCTAGGAATTCAAATGTTCCGCCTAGAACAATTAAAGCTAAAGGTGATGCCATATTTCTTATCCACACTAATGGAGTATATAAAAACAAAAGATTATTTTCTAAGGAGAATACAAGTTCTCCTGATACTGAATCTACGGGAATCCAAGATCTTACTAACAAAAAAAATAAACCAATAAAAATAGCTATGATTAAAGGGTTTTTTGTTATATTAATTAGAGTCGCTTTAAATGGATGTAAATCTTTATCTTCATTCTTAATGAATAAAGTAAGAGCTAGTACTGCCAATATATTTATTAAAGGAACTGCAACTGCAGAAACCAAAGCTACAACTTCTAAAGCCACTTCTCCACCTATAGCTTGAGCTAAAGGAATACCAATTATGGCATAATTAGCTCTAAATACTGTTTGAAATACTGGGCCTTTTCTTTTTACGTCTTTAATAAAGAAAAGAGCAATGATTAATCCAATAAAGAATAATATAAAAATTGCAATTACTGCGTATACTAAAACAGACCAATTAATTGCTTCAAAACTTTCTATTCTATAAATTGTCACAAACAAAAGAATTGGTAATGCAACTCTAAATACAAATCTATTTCCAATTATTAGAAAGTTCTCATTTAAAAAACCAACTCTCTTTAATGTATATCCTAAACCAATTAGTATTAATATTGGTAAAACTGCATTCAGCGCAAACCATAAAGTATCCATAAATCCACCTAATATTCTATTTTTTTCCTAGAGTAGCGCAGTACACAACGAATTCTTCATTACCAACTCGAACTACTTCATCTATTTTTTCTTGATCATAAGCACAAAGAGCTACCATTCCATAATCTATAGCTTCACAAGCTAAATACAGATTTTGACAAGCGTGTCCAGCTTCAATAGCTATCATCTTATGTGAAGTAAATGAATATTTATATTCCATACGATAAGGAATAGCAGTCCAAATAACTACTGCTGCACAATCTCTTAATTGTCCTTTTAATGAACTGTCTACTAAAGCATCGGTCACTTCTTCTCTGATTAACCTTAAGTTTCCAGTATCTTTCATATAATGATAGAGACCCTTTGTTATATTTTCTGCTTTTCTTAAGTAAATATACGTTTCTAGTGAGTTTCTAGCTCCACCTGTAGGTATCACACCTAAAGCATAACTATCTCCTATTTTACGTATATGAGCACTGCATTTCATAAGGTAAGATAGTTCATCTAATGACAGTAAAACATCTTGATATTTTCTAAGACTACGTCTAGACATTATTATATCATCAAGCACTCTAGAACTAAGGCTATTTACATCTTTTTTTAACTCTAAAATCTCACCAGTTGCATATGATTTAAAAGCGCTTGGCTTTTCTAGGTTTTGCCCTCTTGGTGTTTGTGAATTATCTAATAGATTCCAATTCGCTAAAAGACATTCTCTATTTGATTTTATAAATTCATCTATTTGCTTTTGATTAAGCTTCATTCTATCACCTCATATACAAAATATTATAACATAAGATAGCGCTGTTGAAATGCAAAAAAAAAGAGAATCGAAATTCTCTTTTTATACTGAACATTTTTCATAATCACAAAGGTCGCTAATACATTGTATACAACCTTGCTTCTTGATTAGAACTGATCCACACATGGGACAAAGTTCTCTTTCCATTTTATCAGGTCTATATCTTTGATTTTCAATCGTTACATTAGTAACATACTCTTTTGATTCTTTTGTTTTTTTATTATACCATTTTTCTTCAATATGCATTTTTGGAGCTTTTCCTGGATTTAAATCTTCGGATTTTTCATTGATACCCATTAGAATTCCGATTTTTGCACATCTATCTCTAAATACCGTTGCACCTTTAAAACCTTTTTTCCAAGCTGTTAAATAAATATGCATTACGTCTTCTACTGAAGCACTGTTCGGTATATTAAATGTAGAACTAATAGCTGTGTCTACGTATTTTTGAATTGTTGCTTGTACATTTGCACGTTTTTCAAATTCGATATTTTGTGAAGTGATTTTTGTCCATTCAGGTAATTTTTCAGGTTCAATACCTAAAACTCTAGCCATTTCTAGTGGTGTTTTTTCCCAAACAGTAATTTTCTTTTCTTCATCAAACATAGAGATAATTCTTCTTGTATAGTTAATTTGGAAGAATGGTTCAACTCCACCACTAATTCCTAAAATATTAGAAATAGATCCTGTTGGAGCTACACTTAGTAAACGGCTGTTTCTCATACCATGTTTTCTGATTAAATTATCTACTTCAGGGTTAATTGTATCTATATAGAATTTAGAGTTTGATATCTTTTCGTAATCATATAATGGGAATGCTCCTTTTTTCTTAGCGTTTAAAGCACTTGCCTTCGCAGCTGAGTTAATCATAGCTCTCATCATTTTATCTAAAAATTCAATAAATTCATCTGAACCATACGGTTTTCTTAAAGCTAAAGCTAAATCAGCTAAGCCCATAATTCCAAGTCCAATTTCACGATATTTCTTAACGTGTTCTCTTTGTTCTTTTAATGCATGTCTGTCCCCTAACATCGTTAGTAAATCATCCAAAGCTATAACCATTTCTCCTACAACATAATCAAATCTTTCATAGTCAAAATAAGCTTCATCTGTAAATGGATGTTTGACGAATGCATTTACATTAACAGAGGCAAGATTACAAGAACCATGTGGCATTAAAGGTTGTTCCCCACAAGGGTTTGTAGCTGTAAATTTAACATCTTCATACTCACTTAAGAAATGATAATCATTCATATGGTCAATAAACATGATACCCGGGTCACCCATAGTATGTGCCGAGTAAGCAATTAATTCTAATAGTTCTTTCGCTTTCACAGTCTTTTCTATTGTTTCATATGGAGTTTCAAAATGCATATTCCATAATTCATCTTTTTCAGCAGCTTCCATGAAGTCATCTGTTAAAGCAATTGAAATATTAGCTCCATTGATTTTACTTAGGTCTAGTTTTGTTGTAATAAATTCAACAATATCCGGATGGTCAATATTTAATACCAACATTAAGGCTCCCCTACGAGAATCTTGTTGAGTATTTAATGTTGTATGTGAATATTTTTCAGCGAAAACCATAATTCCTGGTGTTGTATTTGAACTATTATTAACTTTAGCGCCTTTTGGACGCAGATTAGATAAATTTAAACCTTGTCCCCCGCCATAACTATAAGTCCTAGCTATTTGATAATCCACCTTGTAAATACTCTCTAAACTATCTTGAGGATCTTCTGTAACATAACAGTTACTTCCAGTGATATTTCCTTCTCTACCAATCGCATAAAGGTTTCTTCCTGCGAAGATAGCTTCTTTATGTCTCATAATTTTTTCTAAAGAAGGCTTATCAAAAGAAACTCTTTTCAAGAAATCTTTCTTGCTCTCATTGTGCAATAAATACTTCTTCAAAATAAGATCTTGTCTCTCATCATTATCATTCCAAGGATTTTCTCTATCTATTCTTTGTTTCTCACGGAATTTAATATAAGCCTTCGCAACTTCATATTTCTTTGTTTCCATTAAAAACAATTCGACATCATCCTGAATTTTCTCTATATTAATAACTTCAGTTTCACCATAGTCTGCCGTAATACTTTCAGCTAATTTAAGACAATCAGCTGCTGATAATTCTTCCCCCACACTAAGATACGCCTTATGTAAAGCGCTAGCGATTTTTTTTAATTTAAATTTCTCTTTTTCTCCATTACGTTTAATAACTTGCATAATTGCCCCCATCTATCAAAAAATAATACATCGATAAATTTTACCGATGAATTATATCTATTTCATTACTAAACATTATATATTAAAATAGGAAAATTTAACAGTGATAAGTTAAAATTTTTCCAAAAAAAAAACGACTTTAGAAAAAGTCGTTTGGATATCAAAAATTTTATATTTGAAGATTTTCAATATTACAAATATTATATCTCCATTTATAGACGTTTTTTAAAATTGTACTGTTATAAATATTAACTTTAGGAATTTGTCTCTTCAGTATTCTTTAACAAATTAGTCACTACATATATTAAAAATTGTACTTAGCCTTTTAAATATTCTATAGTCTTATTAATTCTTTCTAACACTTTCTCTTTACCTAAAATTTCCAAAACAGAATAAAAATTCGGTGTGTTTTTCTTTGCACAAGTTGCGAGCCTTAAAATTTCTGCATAATCACCAACAGTACCTACGAACTCTTCTGGTCTTTTCTTAAAATCTTTTCCTCTAGCAGCAAATTTTTTATCCACAGCCATTTGTTTAAGATTAGCAAACCATTCATCTTGTTCTAAGTTAAGACCGTTATTTACTTTATACTCTTCTAATATCTCGATTAAGAATTCTTTTGTATATCTTTCATTAAATTCTAATCCACCTTGAAATAAATCTTGGTAGAAATCATCATACATAAAATCAATAATTGGTAAAACGTCACTATATTTCTCATAGTCTTTTCTTGGTTTAGGTTGATCTCTTTCAATGTTAATAATTGATTTAAAGTAATTTAAGTCTCTCAGTATCACTTCTTCAAAATCTTTATTATACTCTTTTGCATATTTTAATGCTTCATTTGCGAATGTATCAGCATTCATATATGAAAGTCTATCTTTACAAATTGATTTAATTTTTTCTAAATCAAATAAAGCTCCATCTACGGACATTTTGTCGAAAGTTAGCGAAAAATCAAATAAATCAATTTCAGTATTTTGAATTCTCCACTCTTCAAAATTAGAGTTAGCAAGTGTCATTAAATATTCTAGGAACCCTGTAATTGGATATCCTTGTTCTAAGAAGTAATCAACAGATGCTTCTGCGTCTTTTCTCTTCGATAGTTTTCTTCTTTTGCCATCATCCAACTTCATGATTACAGGAAAATGACAATAGATTGGCAGTTTAAAATCTAATGCTTCAAATAAATCTAAATGAATAGGAACAGATGATAACCACTCTTCTCCTCTTGTTACATGTGTTGTTCTCATAAAATGATCATCTACAGCGTGAGCAAAATGGTAAGTGGGTAATAAATCACTTTTCATAATTACGATGTCTTGCATATTTTGTGGAAATTGAATATGACCTCTAATTGCATCATATAAATCAACTTTATTTATTTCGTCTCCAAATGATTTGAATCTGATAACATAACTGTCGCCTTTTGTAATTTTTTCTATTACTTCTTCATCTGTTAGCGTTCTACACTTAGCAAATTCTTTATAGTATCCTGGTAACAACTTGTTCTCTTCTTGATACTTTCTTGTTTCAGCTAAATCATCATGACTACAAAAACATGGATATGCAATTCCTTTTACAAGCATCTCTTTAATCACTGAGTGATAAATTGGTTTTCTTTCTGATTGCACATATGGTCCATAGTTACCACCATTTAAATAACTTTCATCTGGATTAACTCCAAATATATTAAGTTGTTCTAATACTTTTTCTCCTGAACCTTTGATTTCACGTTTTTGATCCGTGTCTTCCAAACGTATGAAAAACACACCGTTTGTTTGCTTAGCAAAACGCCAACTTACAAGTGACGTGAATAATGAACCGGTATGTAAAAAGCCTGTCGGTGACGGGGCAAATCGTGTAACTATCGCACCTTCTTCTAAGTCTCTTACTGGGTATTTTTTTTCTAAATCTTGAATTGTTTCCAAAATTTCTGGAAAAATGAGATTTGCTATCTTTTCTTTGTTTGTCATATAATCAACACCTAATCTATTATTTTTGGTTAAAATTTCTATATTTTTACTAAAATAGTATAACATATTTATTATAAAATAAAAAGAATAGAAATAGTCCTTTAAACAGAAAAACTTATTCTTCAAAATGAATGAAGAAAACAAAATGAATGAAAAGTCAACAAATTAAAATGGCGTAAAGTCTACGCCATTTTTTTAATCACTAATTGCAAATTTTAATATTGCCTGACAAGCTAACTCATCACCTACATAAGCATAACATTCAGCAATACCGATATTTCCTTTTTTATTAACTACTCTTGATTCTAAGATTAATTGATCACCCGGAATTACTTTTCTTTTAAATTTACATTTATCCAGTCCGGCAAAATACGCTATCTTACCTTTGTTTTCCTCCATAGATAGAATAGTAACTGCACCTGTTTGAGCTAGTGCCTCTACGATTAGCACTCCAGGCATTACATGTTCTTGTGGGAAATGTCCTGAAAATATGTGCTCGTTGACAGAAACATTCTTTATCGCTTTTGCCATATCTCCTGGAATTAATTCAATTACTTTGTCAATTAACAAGAAAGGATATCTATGAGGGATAATTTCTTGAATTTGATTGCTGTTTAAGATCATAATTTATTCCTCCTCCACATATTTTTTAATTGCTATGGTAGCATTGTGTCCGCCAAAACCAAGTGTATTACTTATTGCATAATTCACTTTTCTTTTAATTCCTGAACCCAATGTATAATTTAGATCACATAATGGGTCAAGTGTTTTTGTATTGATTGTTGGTGGTACAAAATCATCTCTTGTTGCTAAAGCTATGAATATTGCTTCAACAGCTCCTGTGGCACCCAACAAATGCCCTGTCATCGATTTTGTTGATGAAACGTTAAGCTTATATGCATGCTCTTTAAAAGCGGCTTTAATCGCCATTGTTTCAGTTTTATCATTTAAAGGTGTTGATGTACCATGTGCATTAATATAATCAATATCTTCCGGTTTGATTGCAGCATCTTTTACCGCCATTAACATACAATCTCTAGCTCCTGCACCAACTGGGTCTGGACCTGTAATATGAGAAGCATCACATGTTGAACCATAACCTACAACTTCTGCGTAAATTTTAGCACCCCTTGCTTTCGCTTGTTCATATTCTTCTAATATCAATGTTCCTGCGCCTTCGCCAAATACAAAACCACTTCTATTTTCATCAAAAGGTATACTTGCATAATCTTTATCATCACCTTTATTTAAGGCTTGCATAACAGCAAAACCCCAAATCCCTAAAGGAATGACGCAAGCCTCCGAGCCTCCGGCTATCACTAAATCTAAATAATCATCTCTAATTGCTCTAAAAGCTTCTCCAATTCCGTTTGTTGAGGAAGCGCAAGCTGTTACATGACTTATAACAGAACCATGTATGCCGTATTTAATTGCTATATTCCCTGCAGATAAATTAATAATTGAACTTGGAATAAAGAAAGGACTTAATCTATGGTAGCCTTTTTCTTGAGCTCTATCTTCTTGAGTTGCAATAGTTTCTAATCCACCTATTCCACTTGAGTAATAGACGCCACATCTTGATGTATCTTTATCCGTAAAATCTATTCCTGAATCATTAACTGCCTCTTCAGTAGCCAAAAGCGCTAATTGAATAAATCGATCCATTCTCTTCAATTCTTTTTTATCAAATTTCTCTTCAAAATTATAATTCTTTATTTCTCCGGCAAATTTAACTGGATCTTGACTTGCATCATACCTTGTTATTCTATCTATTCCATTTACTCCAGCCATTGCATTACTCCACATTGATGGAACGTCGTTTCCTATTGGAGATATTGCTCCTAAACCGGTAATTACTACTCTTCTTTTCATTTTTCCCTCCTAATTAAACCATTCCACCATTAACACTAATAACCTGTCCTGTGATATAACTTGCTTCTGAGCTAGCTAAAAATACACAAATATTAGCAATATCTTCTGTCGTACCAAATCTATTTAATGGAATCTGTTTTAAATATTCTGCTTTTGCTTCGTCAGGAAGTTTTGAAGTCATTTCTGTTTCTATAAACCCTGGTGCCACTGCATTAACAGTAATTCCTCTACTACCAAACTCTTTAGCTAAACTTTTGGTTAAACCAATTACTCCAGCTTTTGAAGCAACATAATTTGCTTGACCAGCATTACCAATCAAAGCAACTACGGAAGTGATGTTTATTATCGAACCAGATTTGTTTTTAAGAAAATGTCTTGTTACATTCTTACACATATTCCAAGTTCCTTTAAGGTTTACATCTATCACTCTATCAAAGTCGTCTTCTAACATTCTTAACATTAAATTATCTTTTGTTATTCCAGAATTATTAATTAGAATATCAATCTTGCCAAAGTGTTTAATCGTTTCCTCAACGATTGTTTTGCTTTCTTCAAAACTAGAAACATCGCCTTGTATAGATAAACTATTTCCACCATTTCTTTTGATATCTTCTACCATCGCTTCTGCTGTTTCTTTAGAGTTAACATAGTTAATAACTATATTAGCTCCTAAACTAGAAAATTTCTGTGCTATTGCTTTTCCAATACCTCTAGTTCCTCCTGTAATTAATACAGTTTTCCCTTTGAATGAATTCATTTTATTCCTCCAATTTAGATAAAGTTAATTCTAAAGATTTTAAATCTTCAACATTTAGAATCTTTAAACTTCTATCTATTTTCTTTACAAAACTACATAAGTTAGTTTTTGGGCCAATTTCTATAAAAGTAGTTACCCCATTTGCTATAAGTTTTTCAACTATTTGATAAAACATGACACTATGGTTAATTTGGTCAACCATAATCTGTTTTATATTATTTTCATAATAATCACCAGTTGTATTAACAAGTAATTGTTTTTGTGGTTCGTTCAAAGAAACGTTTTTAAGATAAGTTTCAAGTTTTTTGCTTGCATCATTCATCAAATCAGAGTGAAACGCTCCACTAGTATTTAATAATATTGCTCTTTTAGCACCATTTTCCTTAGCAACTTGACTTAGCGAAAGGACCGCATCAGTCTCTCCAGTAATAACTAGTTGGCCATAGGTATTATAGTTTGCAATTTTCGCATAACCAACTATGTTAGAAATTAATTTTTCTAAGTCTAAAGCGTCCATGCCTAAGATAGCACACATTTTTCCTGGATTATTTTTAGCTGCTTCTTGCATGTATTGACCACGTTTTTCAACTAGCTTTAATCCCGTTTCAAAATCAAATACTCTATTATGTAAATATGCTCCATATTCACCAAGACTAAGTCCAAAACTTATATCACTTTCCACTTTGTGTTCTTCTAATACCTTTAAGATACTTTGGTAAAGAACAAACATAGCTACTTGAGTATATTGTGTATCATTCAGCTTTTCCTCATTATGAAATAGGATTTCTTCTACTTCATAACCTAAGATACTATTTGCTTCTGCGAACACTTCTCTAACTGACAGAAAACGATCATATAGTTCTTTTCCCATGCCAAGGTATTGTGCTCCTTGACCTGAAAACATAAATGCTATACTCATTTTATTATCCCTTGAGCTACTAAGCTGTTTTCAAAAATACTTTTCAGTATTTCTTCAACAGATCTAATTTCTTTTACTAAACCAGCAGACTGTCCAGCCATAAAACTTCCGTTATCTAAATCCCCATCTAAAACTGCTTTCCTTAGAGACCCTAGCGTGAGCTTTTCTAATTCTTCTAAAGAGGCGTTACCAAATTTAGTTAGGTTTAAATATTCTCTAGCCATTTTGTTTTTTAGTACTCTTACTGGAGCACCTGTTTGTCTTCCAGTAACTAAAGTTTCCGTATCTTTTGCATTCACAATTTTATTCTTGTAATTTTCATGAATTGGACATTCATTACTTGCTAAAAGTACTGTTCCTATTTGTACACCTTTTGCACCTAATACATAAGCCGCATCTAATCCACGACTATCAGCTATTCCCCCAGCTGCAATAACTGGAATACTTACAGCATCCACAACTTGTGGTACTAAGGTAAAAGTAGTTATTTCACCAATATGTCCTCCTGCTTCAGTTCCTTCTACAACTAAAGCATCTGCTCCAGATCTTTCTAGTCTCTTAGCAAAAGCAACACTAGGAACTACTGGAATGACAATAATTCCAGCTTCCTTCCATTTAGGGATATATTTAGCAGGATTTCCAGCACCAGTAGTGACAACTTTTATGCCTTCTTCAATTACCACATCACTAATAGCTTCAGCGTGTGGACTCATAAGCATAATATTTACACCAAAAGGTTTATCTGTTAATTCCTTTGTTTTTCTAATTTCATCTCTTACTCTTTCAGGGTCCCAGCCTCCACAACCTATTAAACCTAAACCGCCAGCATTACTTACAGCCGCAGCTAATTGATGAGTTGCAATATTTGCCATTCCCCCCTGTATGATTGGGTATTTAATTCCTACTAAATCTCTTAAGTCCATAATTTATCTCCTATAATTCGATTAAAGCTCCACCCCATGTTAATCCTCCGCCGAAAGCAACTGTAATGAATAAATCTCCTTCTTTTAAGAAGTTAGATTTTATTGCTTCATCAATGGCGATTGGAATACTTGCAGCTGAAGTATTACCATATTTGTCAATGTTAGAATACATTTTAGACATATCAACTTCTAAATCTCTAGCAGATTTGTCAATAATTCTCATATTAGCTTGATGCGCAACGATACAACTTAAATCATCGATTTTTAAATTATTTCTAGTTAATAATTCATTAACTGTTTTAGGCATGATTCTCGTTGCAAATTTAAACACTTCTCGGCCTTTCATATGTATGTGGTCTTGTTTGCTTACCACATTTACTGCTGGGTCTTTTAAATCTGGGTTTTTACAATATAATAACATCTCAGTATCTCCTTGAGATCCAGTAACTATATCCTTTATGTTATTTTTATTGCTTTTACCGATAACCATAGCTCCCGCACCATCACCAAATAATACACAAGTATTTCGGTCGCGCCAATCAGTAAGTCTTGTTAAAATTTCAGCTCCAACAATTAATATTTTCTTAAATCCACCAGATTTAATCATTTTATCTGCAATTTGTAATGCATATACAAAGCCACTACAAGCAGCATTAATATCAAAGGCTGTTACCCCTTCAATTTCTAGTTTCGCTTGTAAAAGATTGGCAGTTGACGGAAAAGCAAAATCTGACGTAACCGTAGCTACAACAATCATATCAATTTCTGATTTGTCAATATTCGCTGATTCTATTGCTCTTAGAGAAGCCTCATAAGCTAAGTCTAATGTATACTCATCCGTTACTATATGTCTTTCTTTAATTCCAGTTCTTGTATAAATCCATTCATCATTTGTATCTACGAACGCTTTTAAATCATTATTTGTTAATATTTTCTTTGGAACATAACTTCCAGTACCTAATATTTTAGTATTTATCATTATTTAATCCTCCAAGATTTTCATAATTGAATCTTTGTAAGAATCCATAATTACGAACCTTGTTATTTCGCTGATAATGAAGTTCAGTTCCACTTAATCTTCTTAATTTAAAATACTCATCTAAAATAGCTTTTTTGGTTCTTTTAAAGGTTTCTTCCCTGTCAAAATGCGCTCCTCCAAGAGGTTCTTTAATAATGCCGTCTATAATTTCAAACTCTTTTAAATCATAAGAAGTTAATTTCATCACCTCAGCTGCTTTGATAGCTTTACTTGAATCCTTCCAGAGAATAGTTGCATATCCTTCAGGACTTAGTATTGAATAGATAGAATTTTCTAACATCAATACTTTATTAGCTAATCCAAGAGCTAAAGCTCCTCCACTACCACCCTCACCTATCACTATAGCAATTACCGGTACAGTAAGATTACTCATTTCTAACAAGTTCATAGCTATTGCTTGACCTTGTCCTCTTTCTTCTGCACCAATGCCTGGATAAGCCCCGGGGGTATCAATCATTGTAATTATTGGTCTTTTAAATTTTTCAGCTTGTTTCATAAGCCTTAACGCTTTGCGATATCCTTCTGGATGAGGCATTGCGAAGTTTCTTTCAATGTTTTCTTCTATTGTATTACCTTTTTGTTGGGCTATTATTGTAAATGGAATTCCATCTATCGTTCCAATACCACCAACTATACTTTTATCATCTCTAAACAGTCTATCTCCATGTAATTCAATAAAGTCAGGAGACAAATAGTTTATATACTCTAATGCTCTTGGTCTAGAACTGTGTCTAGCTAATAAGACTCTATCCCAAGCGGTTAATTTTGTCATTTCATTTAGCTTATATGCTTCGATTTCTTTTTTAAGATTTAAAACGGAATCACCTTTTCCTAATTTATCAACTTGAGATAATAACTCATTTAGTTTTCTTTCCTTCTCTAGGATGTTCATATAAAAGACCTCCTATGAATCGATAAGATTTTTGTTAACATATCTTTTAAATCTTTCCTATGAACAACTTGATCAATAAATCCTTTTTCTAATAAAAATTCCGATTTTTGGAACCCTTCAGGTAATTTTTCATTGATTGTTTGTTCAATCACTCTAGGTCCTGCAAAACCAATTAGTGCATTCGGTTCCGCCAAAATGATATCTCCAAGAGAGGCAAAACTAGCTGTAACTCCTCCTGTAGTTGGATGTGTTAGCACACTAATGTAGAGCAATCCCATTTTACTGTGCTTAGCAACTGCTGCACTTGTCTTAGCCATTTGCATAAGACTAAAAATTCCTTCTTGCATCCTTGCCCCGCCTGAAGCGGTAAAAATAATGACAGGTAATTTTTTGTATACTCCATATTCAAATGTTTTTGCAACTTTTTCTCCTACAACAGAACCCATACTACCCATTAAAAAGTAACTATCCATAACACCAATCACACATGGTTGTCCATGGATTTCACCATAACCATAAATATAGGCTTCATTTAAATTGGTGGCTAATTTGTATTTAGCTATTTTTTCCTCATAACCATCCTGAAAAAGGGGATTCAAAGTAATGAAACCAATCCCCTTTTCTATAAATGTATCGTTATCTACAATATATTTTATGCGGTCAATTGCACGCATACGAAAATGATTCCCACAATGTTTGCAAATATAATCATTCTCTATATTTTTTTTCATGTTGATCGTTCTTTGGCAACTTGGACATTTCTCATATAATCCTTTGGGAACATCCATATTTTGAGCTTTGACAAAAGAACCTTCTTCATGAATAAGTTTAATTTTTTGTCTATTCGTTTTTCTCTTGTTTAAAGTTTTAGATATATCATTCATATTCCTCGTACTCCAGTAAAGAATCTATTTTCTTTTCCACAAAAGAAGTATCAAATGTACCTTTAATATAATCAGGATCATTTAAAATCATATATAAAAATGATTGATTTGTATCAATGCCTTCAACTACTAATTCTTCTAGTGTTGCTCGCATTTTTTTGATAGCTTCCGTTCTGTTTTCTCCGTGGACAATAACTTTACCGATCATTGAGTCGTAGTATGGTTGAATTTCATAATCAGGATATATAAAACTGTCAAATCTAATTCCATTTCCTGACGGAATATGAATTAACTTAATTTTTCCTGGACATGGTCTGAATTTTTGTTTCGGGTTTTCAGCGTTTAAGCGGCATTCAATACTATGTCCATTAAGTTTTATATCTTCTTGATTAAAACTTAGTTTTTCACCAGCTGCGATTTTGATCTGTTCTTTTATGATATCAATCCCAAAGATCATTTCGGTAATTGGATGCTCAACTTGTATTCTGGTATTCATTTCAATGAAATAGAAGTCATTGCCTGAAACCAAGAATTCAACTGTTCCTGCGTTTACATAATTTACTGATTTACATGCTTTAATCGCTGCTTTTGCCATTTTATCACGTAAATCTTCTTGAATTAAACTGGGTGCTTCTTCGATAACTTTTTGATTTCTTCTTTGAATAGAACAGTCTCGCTCTCCTAAATGGAGTACATTACCATATTTATCACAAAGCATTTGAAATTCAATATGTTTTGGATTAATAATATATTTTTCCAAATACATCGTGTCATCTCCAAAAGCATTCAAAGCTTCTGTTTTTGCAGTTTCATAAGCGGTCATGAATTCACTTGTATTAAAAGCGATTCTCATTCCTCTGCCGCCACCACCTGCACTTGCTTTAATTAAAATAGGGAATCCAATTTCATTAGCAATTTTAATAGCTTCATCTAAATTTTTAACGCTTCCAATTGAGCCCGGGACTACCGGAATGGACGCTTTAATCATTATGTCTCTTGCTTTTGATTTGTTTCCCATTTTTGATATTGCATTACTGTTTGGACCTATAAAGTTTATACCACAATCAACACATAATTGAGCAAATTCAGCATTTTCACTTAAAAAGCCAAAGCCAGGGTGTATTGCTTCTGCACCACTAGCAATTGCTGCAGTTATGATATTTTCCATATTTAAATATGATTCATTGCTTTTGGCAGCGCCAACACAGATAGATTCATCTGCTAACTGAACGTGTAAACTTAATTTATCAACTTCACTATAAATAGCAACTGTTTCAATTCCCATGTATTTACATGTTCTAATTATTCTAACAGCTATTTCTCCCCTGTTAGCTATTAAAATTTTTTGAAACATTATTCTTCTATCTCTAATACCACTTGGCCGTATTCAACCATAGTAGAATTAGAAACACAGATTTTTTTTACTATCCCTGTTACCGGAGAAGTAATTTCATTCATAACTTTCATGGCTTCTACAATAAATAGAACGTCACCTTTTTTAACAGTCTTATTCAGAGTTATAAAGGGATCACTATCGGGAGATGGTGAGTCATAAAAGATTCCAACTAGAGGAGCTTTAACCAAAACATGGTTATTTGTTTCGGATGTTATTTCTTGTGTTTGATTAACAACTTCTATTGGTGGATTAGACTGCGAAATCATTGTTGAAGACTCATTGGCCTTTTTCTCTAACTTTACAGTAAAATCTTTTTCTGAAATTTCAAGTTTGTGAATAGTTGAATCCTCAAACTCTTTCATAATACTTTTTAATTGTCTTAAATCCATAAGAAACTCCTCTCAAATATATATTCTCGAGTTTTAATTAGTTCTTTTTACTTTCGATATAATTAGCGATTTGACCAACTGTCTTAAATGCTTGAGCACTTTCGTCATCTACTGTAATATCAAATTCATCTTCAATCGACATAATTAATTCTACTGCATCTAGTGAATCAGCACCTAAGTCAGCTGCTAAATCAGCTTCCATTGTAATCTTTTCTTTTTCTACTCCTAGGCCCTCTGCAATAAGGTCTTTTAATAATTCGAAATCCATAATTTGTGTCCTCCTAATATATTTTAAAATCTTCAATATTTTACCACCTTTTATATATAAAGTCAAATTGTTTTGAATATCAAAGTTTATTATTATTAAACACGTGCTTTTATAATATTTATTTTCATTTTGCTTAGATGTAAAACAAGCTATATAATAAACAAGCGTTAACTAATATAAACACTATTAATCACAGTCTAATAACCAAAATAAAAGCATATTTTTAGTTATTGGACTAATGTATATGCTTTGCTTATTATATATATATACATTATAGTATTCATTATTAAAAATGAAATTTTACGAAATTTTTAAACTTAGAAAATATTCGATTATAGATTAGCATACAAATGACTTAATGATAATCTATCATAGTCAATCACTAAAGTTTCCTCTTTGTTTTTTAATACAATTTGTCCATCTTTTTTAATAGTCTTAATAATATATTTTTTATTTTTATATTCGACGATTTTATCTAATAACAATGAATGATCCAGATATTCTTTATACAAGTTATCTATACTTGTTTTTTGATTAAATATTGTAATAAAATCTGTCACTAGATGATCTAAATCTACAAACTTGTTTGTTTCGATTTTAATAGATGTTGCCTTGTATTTTAAATCACAGAAATCAACTTGGTTTACATTAATACCAATACCCAATATAATGCTCGTTTCAGATTCATAAATAATTTTTTCAACCAAAATACCTGATATTTTTTTGTTATGAACTAAAATATCATTTGGATATTTTATCTTGGCAGAAATATTATAAACTTGTAAAAGTTTTAGTATCACCACAGAAGTTTTAATATGCAAATCAAAGATATTGTCTTTAAACTCTTGGCTTTTAATTAGTATGCTTAAAAACAAGTTTCCTGGCTCACTTATCCAAGTATTACCGAACCTACCTCTTCCATTCGTTTGTTCATTCGCTATAACCATAGTCCCGTGTTCTAAACTACTTATATGCTTCTTCATGTAATTATTAGTGCTATCTATAATATCAAATTTAATTATCTTATAACCTATCACAATAATTACCTCCTATTTAAATTTTAAAAGAAGTTTTTAGGTGGTCTTGTGCCATAAAATTGATAGTATTTTGTTTCGATTCTTCCGTTATAGAGTTTTCGTAATCTATCCGCTTTACGATTAAATACATCTTCAAAACCAATATATGAAGTAATAACGTATATAGACCATGTGTCTAATTTATTAAATACTATTCCCATTTCTTTGTAAAGTTCAGTTACTTCATCCTTCTCTGATAGTCTTTCTCCATAAGGAGGGTTTGATATCAGAACTCCGTAGTTGTTATCATATTTTATATTCTTGAAATCATTATGAATGAAAGTTATACAATCTGCTACACCAGCTTCATCAGCGTTTTCTCTTGCGGCTTCAATACTTTCTTTGTCATTATCAACCGCGATTATTTCTATTTTTGAATCAAGGTCAATTGCTTTGTATGCTTCTCTAACTTCCTCTTTCCACATTGCTTCAGGTATAATCCCCCATTGTTTTGAAGAAAAATCTCTTGTAATACCTGGCGCTATATTTCTTCCTATCATAGCGGCTTCAATAGGAATAGTTCCTGATCCACAGAATGTATCATATAATACTCTATCTTTATTCCAAAAGCTAAGCTTTACTAAAGCAGCAGCTAGCGTTTCTTTAAGAGGTGCAGTTACTGCATTTATACGGTACCCTCTCTTGTGAAGCGCTACTCCTGATGTATCTATCGTTAGTGTAGCAATATCTTTAAGCACTGATACTAAAACAGTATAATCAGCGCCAGTTTCCGGACACCAATCTACGTTATATGCTTCTTTTAGGTTCTCAGCAATCGATTTTTTTACAATTGCCTGACAATCTGAAATGCTAAATAATGTTGATTTAACTGATTTTCCATTAACATTAAATTTACCGTCTTTGGGTATGAAAAAACTCCAATCCAAATTTTTATTTTTATTGAATAATTCATCAAAAGTCATAGCCTTAAATTCTCCAACTTTAAGTAATACTCTGTCTGCACATCTAAGCCAAATATTAGCCTTAGCGATTCCTTGAGCATCACTTAAGAATGTTACTTTACCATTTTCTGTTTTTTTAACTTCGAAGCCTAACTCTATTAACTCTCTTTTAACAATAGCTTCCAATCCAAATGTAGTTGTAGCTATTAATTCAAAAATTTTCATATTTTAAATCCTTTCTATCCAAAGTAATTAAAGAACACTTTACATACTATTATAACAAATAGTCAGTATTATTGATATTTATAAATTCTAAACATATATTCTGTTTGTTATTAAAGAAATAAAATAGATAAAACAGGACATATTAAATGAAAAGCAATCTTCCAAAAAGGTAAAATTGCTTCTTCTAATATTATTTAAAATAGATATAATTATAAAAATTGTCCAAGTTTAATCAATTTAGTGACATTTTGATTACTAATCCAAGGATATAGTTCTTTAGCAAATTTGCTAACTGATCCACTACCATATACACCAGCTTCTTTTAATTGTCTAATGTACTCAAAAACTTTTTTTCGAACTTCAATTACTAAATTCTTATTTTCTATCGAGACTTGTTCTGGCAAAACATACCATGTTCCTGTGCTTTTATCTATTTCTAAAATTTGATTCAATAATTCATTTAATTCTTTATTTTGTCCATTATCCATCTTATTCTTCTTACTAAACAAACCCATGTACTTGCCTCCTATTAATTTTTGTTACATTAATTATATTGTTTCTTAATGACAAATTCAACACTTCAGCCAAAATATGAAACAATCTTATAAAAAATATAAAGACTATGTGCCTATAAAATAAAAAAAGAACCAGCTTTAAGTGCTAATTCTAGTTATTTATAATGGTGACCCGTACGGGGTTCGAACCCGTGAATGCATGCGTGAAAGGCATGCTATATGTGCTTAATTAGGTGCCCATATTTAGAGAAAAAACGTACATCGCGTTTGTAGTTGACCCTTAAATTGACCCTTATCAAAATTAGACATCATTTCTAATATTCAAGCAGCTAAATGAAATTAGCTGCTTGTTTTTATTGGATTTAAACTCATATTTAACAATTCTTTAAGTTGAGCCATGACACTTTTATATTGAATACCTTTCGCGAATTCATACTCGCTTGTATATTTAATCCATAAAAACTTTAATTCTTCTGAATCAACAATTTTTAAATACAACTCTTTAAACTCTTCTAATAAAAATAATGTTCCTCTATACTTAATTGTATTTATAGTCGCTTCTTTTAAGAGTTTTTTGTTAATCGCTTTACCAAACCTTATGGCAAGTATATATACATCATAAAAGTCTTTCATTCTAGTATTGGCTATGTTTCTAGATAAGATAGTCTCTACTTTCTCCGATAATATTGTTTCTACTGGATATGCGAATAGTTCAATTGAATTATCAGTAAAATATAAAGGAATCATTAACTCTTTTTGTTTTGGTGTAATTATATCACCAGTTGAGAAATCTAACTTAAAGTGATACTTAATAGTTTTGAATTTACAATACAAAGTATATCTAAACCATTATATTTATCATCCAACCTAATCTCTTCTATATTTGATATTTCAGCGAATACATCGTCTTGCATATCTATGCTTAATATATCGTTCAGTATATATGTTAATTCATCTTCATTAAGATTCTTATTTCTTAAAGTTATATCAATATCACTTGTTGTTCTCCCACTAAAACCAACCAATGTTGAAATTATGTATCCTCCTTTAAGAATAAGGTCTGATCTATACTTAGATTTAGATAACCTTTCAAGAAATCTTTCAAAGAAAAAATTTTGATAAAGAACTTCATAAGGTGTATTTCCCTCGTTATTCAGCTTTCTTATCTTATTCTTTAATTCATTTACTGAAATCATAGTAGTACCTCAATATATTTCTTAACATCATTATATACTTTAAAAAATTTTGCATACTCATACAGTATATCTAATCTCTTGTCATTACGTTTTACATATTCCTTAAACGCATTAATTACCTGTTCTTTTTCTAACCTAGAGTTTACTCTAACGATATCACAAAGAGTTCTTTCCATTGAATATACATATAAAATATTACCTAGGTTTGATTTAATTTCTTCTTTTCCAATTAAGTATTTATCTTCTACTATACTATACGTGTTAATATTACTTTTCTTCGGGTTTGTAAGATTGTACTTTCTAGGAAATGTCATAGTATATCTCATCGGTGTTCTATCAGTCAGATTATGCAGATATAATGCTGTCCCATGTGAATAAATTCCTTTTTTGAACCTATATTGGAAATTAAAGATATTATCTTCGATGCTGTTTAAATCAATATATATACCTCTACTAACTTTTTCAAGTTTACCTTCTTTAACAAGAATATTTAGATACTCTCTACTAATTCCATTTTCTTTTAATAATGTAGTTGTTAATAATCCATTATTCTTTTCCATTAGTTTTAGTAATTTTTCTTTATTCTCCACTATACCACTTTCCTTTACTCTTATGCTTACATTATATCATTTAGTAAGCATGATTGTCAATTGATACTTAAATAAAAAAGTTTACTCCATTAGGAATAAACTTAGTTTATATTTGGTACACCCTGCCGGGTTCGAACCGAAAACTTTTTTGAATTGATATCATTTCTATTTTTTAAGCAGCCAATTTAATAAGTTAACTGCTTTCTTTGTTTTACTTCAATGAAACAATACTCTTATTAAAGTTAGTCACTTGGTATTCATACCATACGTATGTTTGACCTCAAATACAGTTAAACTCTAATCAATTAATATCAAATGCCTATTCTTCAACAAATACATGTTCGATAAGTTCTTGATAATTAATTTCTATTAAACCATCATCAGGTGTATAAACATAATATTTGTATACCGACTGTTCCGAGAAGATTAAGAACTCTTTAGAATCAATTGTTGTGATTTGATATACTAGAGTATCTACTTCTCCCACATAGACAAACTTCCAATACGAAATATCTATATCTATTTCATCGAGATAATTAAATAAATCTGATGAAGATATTGAAGGTTCATCATTTATTAGTTTAGTATTGTTTTTTGAGCCATAACTATATACATACTCTATATCTTGATCTTTTCCCAGAATGAAACAAACTTCTCTTTCATCATTTTCTAAGTTATATCTACTACTTCCATCAAACCCAACATAACCAGTACAAAATATACTTTTAACGTCAATATTCAGATTGTTTTCTGCATACTTTTCCGCATCATTTGAATCATATTTACTTATCTGACACCCACTCAAAAAAGTTAGCATGATTATACAACTTATAAATAGCGTTTTTTTTAACATATGCTTTCACTTCACCTTTCCAATTTCTAATTATACCAATAAGCAAGACCTATATATTCTGTACCATATGTTGCATAGTTTCCATATTGATATATTTTCAGCGTATAATATCCAGCAGAATTTGCTGTATACCTTATAAACTCTTGGTTGTAACTACCACTGTTAGAATATGCAACTAATGCTCCAGATGGACTAAATAGTTTTAAGTCTAAATCAGTACTACTTTTAGGAGTTAATGCTCCACTAGTTCCATCGGGATAAATGTTTTTAAGCCACACTAGTGAGGCTTGTAAATCATCACCATTACTTAAATAAACTCTTTTCTCTCTAATATAGGTTCTATAATTATCGTTATTTGTTATTGTTGGATATGATCTCTTATATACAAAATCAACTGCTCTATCAATCCTTAACATTCCTGCTCCTATTTTTTCTTCCAAGCCAGAGGAATCATAGTCATTATAGGTTGAAACCAAATTCGAACTATCTGCAGTTGCCTGAATAATAGCCATCACAACCTCAGGATGAACTTTTAAAGTAGATGATCTGTCCATCATTAATGCTATAGCACCTGTTACGTGGGGTGCTAACAAGCTAGTACCAGAAGCTGGGCCAGCTGTCCCTGCACTTATTGAAGTACCAGGTGCTACTAAGTTTGGCTTGCTAATCAAAAAATTTTCTTCCCAAGAAGAATCAGACCTAATAGAACTACTATTTAATAGTGCACCTACTGTTATAATATTGTATCCTGTACCAGGAGTAGTGATGTTGTCTCCATTATTGCCGGAAGATTTTACTATTGATACCCAATAATTTCTTACAATGAAATCCAAGAATGCTGTATTACCTGTATAATAACCATTCATCCCTGCATCACCTAAGCTCATATTAACTACATTTACATCACGATCTAACATCCAATCAAACTCACTTGAGTAGTCTAGCGCATCCGTTTGAACACTAAGAATTTTTGCTCCACGAGCAATTCCAGCATTTCCTCCTGCAATTGAAGCGACTAAAGTAGCATGGTCACTTTCTTTTTCATTACAATACCACTCATTCCGAATCTCCAAATCTACACCTACAAAGTTTGTATGATCTTCATCAACTAATCCACCAGAACCAAAAAGGCACGCACCTCCATATTCTAGTATACCTATTACAACACCTGTCCCGTCATATCCATTATAATTTGAATAAGACGAGTAACTACCTAAACCAATATCACCAAACATAGTACTCATTTCAGACTTTATATTCGTAGTATCAGCCACATCTGCATATACTACTTTAACATCGTCACTATTTGCATAGTTTTTAAGTTTTGTTTTAACGGTTGCTTCATCAGTCACGTCTAATTTAAATGTCACAAAAGGTGTGTACATACTTGAATAAAAACCGCTTTCTCTATCCAGCCCTAATTTTAATGAAATCTCTTTATTCTTTGATTGATGATATTCTTTACCCTTCTCTCTATTCAACCTAACTAAATCGTCAGCTTCTAAATCTGTAATCATACTATTATCTAACGGTTCATACTGGTCATAATTCATTTGAACATGTACTACTGTGTATTTTTCTCCCATAGATGTATCTTCATTCGCTTTTTTTTCACTCTCATTGACAAATTCACTACTATCATTATAAATAATTTTTGTTATGCAATCTGATTGAATAATTAATGAATATCCTGCAGATGTTATTATTACTAAAAATAATGATAAAAATACCAAAAACTTTTTCATAAACATCTACCTCCATATTATCATCATATCACATTATAATGAATTTCACTAATACATTAATATTTTTTTACTTAAATATAATGTCAATCTGTACACTTAGAAAAGGCAACTGTCCTACTTGTGTTAACTTACCTAAGTTTAGCTTCTTCAACAAGAGTATTTAAGCGTTTTCTACTAATTACGTTTTTAAACAATGCCATTGGTAATAAGCTATTCTTCTTTTTCATTCGCATTAATAATTTTCTTTATTCTTCACTATATAGATTTCGTATATTTTTGTGCTTACATTACACAATTTAGTAAGCGTGTTTGTCAAAGAATATGTAAATAAAAAGTTTACTCCAAAAGGAATAAACTTAGTTTGTATTTGTGTTGTCTTTACATTGTTTATCACTATTTTTGCGTAAACTTAACAGTGCTTTACCCTTGTCTATACAACGTTGCGTTCTTTTATGTATATGACATTACATGAAACCACTGTTTAATTAATATCAAGTCCAATTATTATACTAAAAACTTGCATTAATTACAAGTTTTTAGGTTACAAATAAAATAAATGCTAATATTTGTAAAGCTATCATTCCAATTATTATCAATTTTTACAGTAGTGCAGTTTTCTATTCAAAATAACGAGCCTATTTTTGATAAAACGATAAGGTTTAAAAAAGTTTACTCCATTGGAATAAACTTAGTTTGTATTTGGTACACCCTGCCGGGTTCGAACCGGTGACCCATTGATTAAGAGACATTTGCTCTGCCAACTGAGCAAATTTCATTTTCTAATTCAATTAAACACATATTTAAGCAATAATAGGCATGTGAGTCTAAATAAAAAAAGAACTAGCATAAACAGCTAATTCTAGATGTTATATTGGTGACCCGTACGGGGTTCGAACCCGTGAATGCATGCGTGAAAGGCATGTGAGTTAACCGTTTCTCCAACGGGCCATAATAGTGGCGCCTCAACGAGGACTCGAACCTCGGACCCCATGATTAACAGTCATGTGCTCTAACCAACTGAGCTATTGAGGCAATTGAGAAAGTATAGCCTGGCAATGTCCTAGTCTCGCACCCGGAGGTACTACATTCGGCGCTGAAGTGCTTAACTTCTGT
>JAEIOE010000030.1 GCA_016342455.1 Mycoplasmatota bacterium
GTGGTTAGTTGATGAGTACTCCCACAGTGGATTTTCACCACCTAGATATGTGCCATGCCCGGCACACAAAGAAAAAAGCGAATGACTCATTCGCTTTACAATATTTCTTTTTTTATGTTTAAAAACACAATTAAAGAGATTAAAACAATATCAAAAAATAGGTAATTCAAGAAATGATTCGATAAAAGGTATTCCCCTTGATTTAGAGAAATATTAGGAATGTACTGATAGAAGATATATGCTAGAGACTTCTCTTCGATTAAAGTGATAGATACATTCAACTCCATATACCAAAACAATAAAATTGGTAAAACAATCGTTAACATACTCGCAATCAAACTCATCAAGAAAAAGCTGATAAGAACATAGGAAATATTCATAAGCAAAACCGCTAAAAACAAATTCACAAATTCACTTAAAGAATACGAGTAAGGAGTCAAAAATACATGAATAATCCCAAAGTATTCAAACAATAGAAAAACAACAGTAAAAGTAATTTCAAAGACTATTAGAAGCTTTGCCCAGATAAGTACTAATTTTTTAATTGGCTTATCTACAATATATTTGCTCATATTCACACAAGAATCCTTAAAGATCAGCGTTACCATAAACACATTAAAGGTAACGCTCACTATTTTTACCATTAATACAAAATCACTATAAAACATTTCCTGAAAGTCAAAGCGATACATATCCATATATGTAAATCCATCCATTAGTCCTGAGGAATAGATCTGACTTACGATAAATATGATATTTATTAAAATAAAAACAAGAATAATCTTCTTTGAAAATATATAGCGATAGTATAACTTCATCATATTAAGCATCTAAAAGCATTCCATCCTTAAAATAATACAGTTTCTTTTTATTAGTCCTAAAGTAATTCAAATGATGTGTAGAAACAACAACCAAGCTAGTTTTAGCCTTCTCTTTTATTAGTTTCACAACCTTTGGAATAGATTCTTTATCTAAAGCTGCTAACGGCTCGTCTAGGATGATTATCTTAGGTTCATGTACAAATGCTTGCATTAAATTCACTTTCTGTCTCATCCCATTTGATAGTTTTGATATCGTTTTATTTTTATAATCTAGCAATTCAAAGAACGCTAAGTAATCTAGCACATTTTGGTCCAGATCATCTGAATTAATGCCTTTTATTCTTCCGATGCTTCTTAAAAAATCTAAGACAGTTAAATGAAGCGGCATCACATACTCTTCTGGTGCGTAGCCAATACGATGTTTTCTTTTGATGATTTCACCGTTGTAATTACAGAGCCCCATAATACATTTAAATAAAGTCGATTTCCCTGAACCATTATCTCCTACTAAAATATTTAAAATACCCGACTCAAATTTAGTAGTTACTTTCATAATCCCTGTATTTCGTCTATACTCTTTTGTTACTTCATTAATAGTGATAGACAAATTCTCTAATCCTTCCACTGTTAGCCTCCAATCCAAGAACTAAAGAGTTAAATTGAAAGTCGTCCATGTAATAACGATATTCAGTTTGATTATACAAATAAGTAATAATCAAAGGAAAACGATTTATTCTCGTCAATTCGTTTCCATAAAGCAATGGAATACACAATATAGAATTTTCGTTAATATTTATTCCATCCGTTGCTTCTGTTAAAGACATTGCATCATAGTTATATCCTAACAAATCGTCAATATCAGCTTGATAATCTGGTATGTCCGATAAAATTATTGAATGTTTCAAATCTAAACTAATTTCTTTATTGCCTGTTTCAATTTTTTTAATAATAATATCCATTCCCGTAAAATTGTTCATACCAAGTATAACAGCTGATAAGTACTCGAATTCAGTTGTTTTGTATAATCCAAACATTCGATCAATATCAATATAACTTGGATTGACATAATCCGCAAAGTTTAAGTAAATATCGCCAATTTCTAAATCAATCACTTCTGTATTTAAGTAATGAATTTCTAAATATGCATTTTCTAATTCTAAAATAAAATCACTAATAGAAACAACCGAAAAATTAATATCTATTACATAGGCAAAGTAATCAATGTCTTGATATTTTTCTTTGTAATCTAAGTAACTTATCTTGCTTAAGCCAACTTCTATTTCGTTTTCATTATCAAATAGATACATACTATCTATATTATTCATATCTGTCATAAAGGAATCTTCACTTGAGAGATAAACAGTAAGGGAAAGTTTTTCCCCTTCAGTCATTAATCTTTGATAGTTTTGTTTAATCGTTAGAATAGATAGCGTTGTTTCGAACTCTTTATCAAATATAACAATCAATACCGCTCCTATCACCATAAATAGAGCAATAGTCACTGTAAAAACCTTTCTCATTAGATTCGTTCCTTAATAATTTCATAGTACTCAGTAGTTTGGTTAAACGTTTCCCAGCCACCTGATTTTGTTTTCAACCAAAAGAAATAATAATTCCCTACACCATTATTAATAACGCCCTTCCCTCTGGTTACTATCTTTACGTAGGTCAATGGGTCTACAATAATCTCAAAATCATACTGTTCATGAGATGTGGTTAAGGTATTATATGTTACTGAAGCTTTGATATCTGCGTCAATTGAACCTTTAAACTTCTTGACATTCCCATCTAAACTAACTTTAATTCCCCCAGTAGCTGAAAGTTGTAATTTGGTTTCTTCTTTTGTTTCTAGAGAAATATCATGTTTAATCGTAGAAAAACCATTATTAACTATTTTTAACTTTGTTTCTGAGATAAACTCAATATTCTCATCATCATTGACCACAACTAATCGCCAACCGATAAACTTCTTCTTCGATATTTCTTTATAAGCGGCTGAATAGTCATCACTTGTAAAATCCTTTAACATCATTGCGTCATCATTATCAAAAACAATTTCTTGATAATTTTGGTACTCCTCAGCCTCTAACTGAACAGCTGTTAGAAAAACTACTGACAAAAGCATTAAAACTAAAATATAGAATTTCTTCATAAAAAAAACCTCCTCTTTAGTAATAATATTACTTAAGTGAGGTTTTTATTCTTTAAATTAAGTAGTTCTTTTGTAAATTCTTTGCCATCTGCATAACCATAGTTATAACGAATTTCTGATTGTAATGGATCAAAATTCAATTTCAGCCCTAAAGATTTATGACTAACAATTTTCATAAAATCAATTTCTGGATATTTTTTTACATAGTTATAAGGTAACTTATCTAAATGAATCACAATAATTCTCTTACAACCCGCTTTCACTAAAGGAGCAACCGGTACATTATCATAGACACCACCATCGTAATATTGTTTACCATCTATTGTAGTTGGTGGAAATATAGCAGGTATTGAACAACTTGCCATAATTTGTTGAATAATTTCTAAACGACTTTGTTCCCAAATCTTAGAATAGACCGCTCGGTTGTTATGCTTGATATAATGCAGGTAGGATTCTTTTAGTAAAGAAGTAAGTCCACCACCAGCAGCTCCTGCATCTGAAAGTGTAACAAATACTTTTTTCTCTTTTAGCTTAGCAAAATCAATGTTCTTCTTAACCACTTTTCTAAGCACTGATAAATCATATATGCCATTCTTTAAAAAGTTCTTGTTTTCTTTCCATAATCTTTTAAAAAAACTCTCTGTTTTATTTAAAACGTCATCTGGCATATCAAACCAAAGTTCTTTTACTTTTTCAACAGGTAAACAAGCCAACATAACTGCGTTAACCGCACCAATACTAGTCCCTGAGAAGTATTCAACTTCATCTAATATCCCCGCTTCTTGCAAAGCCATACATACCCCGATTTGGTATGCACCTCTGGCTCCGCCACCACTTAAACAAAGTCCAAGCATGTTATTCCCCCTAATACTTTCTTAATTCACCTAAAAAATAAGCCGCCTGAATAATACCGCCACCTAAACAAAGTTCACCATGATAAAATACTGCGGCCTGTCCTGGTGTTACAGCTCTCACTGGAGCTAACATATTACAAACTAAATTACCATCTTCTGTCCATTTTAAAATTACTTTAGTATCTTTTTGACGATATCTAAACTTGGCACTACACTCTAATTCCCCACTAAATTTCTTTAAAGGAATCCAGTTTACATCCTCAATGATCGCTTTATCAGCGTATAAATCAGGATGATCAATGCCTTGTCCAACTTTTAATACATTGTTTTCTAAATCTTTTCCGATGACAAACCAAGGTAGGTTTTCATAATCTTTATGGCCACCAATTGATAAGCCTTTTCTTTGTCCAATTGTATAATACATTAAGCCATCATGTCTGCCAATGACCACTCCATCATCCGCGCAGATATCTCCTGGTTTTGTATAGATATAATTCATCAAGAATTGTTTAAAGTTTCTTTCTCCAATAAAACAAACTCCGGTAGAATCTTTTTTAGTCGCTGTAGGAATATTCATTTCCAAAGCAATTCTTCTCACTTCAGGCTTTTTGATTTCACCGACTGGGAACAATGTATTTCTTAGTTGTTCCTGTGTTAGTTGAGATAAGAAATACGTTTGGTCTTTATTGTTATCTACGCCTCTTAACATCTCAACCTCTTCACCATTCACTCTCGTTCTCGCATAATGACCATAGGCAAAATATTCAGCACCTAATTCTTTAGCTACTTCTCTAAAAGCTGCGAACTTAATATACTTATTACACAAGATATCAGGGTTCGGTGTTCTTCCTTTTTTATATTCATCGATAAAATAGGTAAATACATTATCCCAGTACTCACCTACAAAATCATGTCTATGTAATTTTATACCCAAATGGTCAGCGACCTTTTGAGCATCGATAAAGTCTTCTTCTTGAGGGCAAACATCATTATTAACATCAGGATTCCCGAGTATATCATTATTCGCGGCTGAATCCCAATTTCTCATAAATAAGCCTTCTACATCATAGCCTTGCTGCAAAAGCAAATAAGCCGCGACTGAAGAATCAACTCCACCACTTAAACCAACTATTACTTTCTTCTTTTTCATCTATTTCCTCTTAACATCACTTGGCATTCTAAAATCACTTCTTGGTGATAATGCACTTTCAAATACTTTAGGAGAATCAGGGCTTGCTGTTCTTTTGAATTGTTGCGAATAAAAACGCGAGAAGAAATTATCAACGTATTTATTCACTTCTTCTACATTCAATTCAAATGTTTTTCCTAATAAGTATTTAATTCTTTTATCTGTATCTCCACAGTTTAAGAAACGGTATAGGATGAAATCATTAATTTCATATTTACCGATAATTTCTTCTGTTTCTTGATTATTTGCAAGTTCAGGGGTAATTGGTGTATCTAAGATATCATATAAACAAGTTTTAACATCATCCTCAAATAAGAAATCCGCATAAGCTTTAATCATAAATCTTACTGCAGTTTTTGGTATTCCACCATTTACATTATACATAGACATTTGGTCACCATTATACGTTGACCAACCTAAAGCTATTTCAGAAAGGTCTCCTGTCCCTAAAACAATTGCTTTTTCCTGATTAGCCATATTCATCAGCAACATCGTCCTAGCTCTTGCTTGCGCATTCTCATAGGTAATGTCCTGTGTCTTTAAATCATGTTTTAATAATTTTAAATGATCTAGTACATGTTCTTTTAAATCTATTTCACAAAAACTTACTCCTAATGCTTCCATTAGTTGATTTGCATTTCCCTTTGTACGATCTGATGTATGAAGTGCTGGCATTGTTACTGCCTTAATACCCATTCTATCTAAACCAAGGTAATCAAAAGCACGAACTGCGACTAATAAAGCAAGGGAAGAATCCAATCCTCCTGAAACTCCTATAACAATACTTTTTAAGTTGGTATGTTTTAATCTTTTTGCTAAACCAAATTCTTGTATCGCTGATATTTTTTGAAAACTACCATAAATATCTAACTTTGGGACGTAGGGCATCTTATCAAGCGCCCTTTCAAATTCAAAGTTTTTTACTTCTTTCAATTTGAAAAAAACATTTTGATAATTTAATCTATATTTTAGAATCGAGTCTCTGAATGAAGAATTGTTTCTACGATCATGACTCAATCTTTCCATATCTAAATCGACATATAACATATCTGTTTCTAATGTAAATTTGTTCGTCTCTGCAATTAGTCTGGCATTATGCCCTACAATATTATGTCCAGAGAAAACTGTCTCAGAACTGGATTCACAAGCTCCTGCAGAACAATAAACATAGACACCACAATTCTTTCTAGAATGTTCCAATACTGCATTTCTTCTGATAATATCTTTGCCTAAAGTTTCATTAGAGGCAGAGATGTTAAAGATGATGTTTGCGCCATTTACACTTAATAGGTTACCCGGTGTAATCGTAGCCCACATGTCTTCACATATTTCAACACCGAATTTAATATCTTTATGGTTAAAGATTAGATTTCCAAATGGAACGGTTTGTCCAATCAGTTCTATTTCATTAATATGTTCTACACAATCAAAGCCTGATTTAAACCAACGTTTTTCATAATACTCTCTCGTATTTGGCAAATAGAATTTAGGTACCACGCCTAAGATTTTATGCTCTTGAATGACTACGGCACAGTTTAAAACCATTTCTTCAACCGTGATAGGAGCACCTAAAATAACAACCCCTTTAAAAGGATTGTTCTCTAAAAGATTAGTTAACTCAGAAAGTGTATCATCAAAGATGCTTTTTTGAAAGAAAATATCTCCACAAGAATAACCAGTAATTCCAAGTTCTGGAAAAACAGCTATTTGAGAACGATTATTCTCTAACGCTTTCATCATTTCACTTACATTAAATTTAGGATTTCCAACTTCTAATTTTGGTGAAATTAAGGAAACCTTTAAAAATCCATTATTCATCATACATCACCCTCAATATAATCCGTGTGTCATAATATAATCAAATACTTGTTCTGGTACGTAACTTGGCTCGAAAGTTTCTCTAAAAATAGTTGATGAGATATTCATATCAAAACCAGGTAAAATAATAAAATGATCTTTATTTTTTGCAAGAATTTTATTTTTTTCTAAAAAAGCATCAATATCTAAGCGATCACGGTTAATTACAATAAACTTAAATTCCGCCAATAAACTTAAAGAATTCTTCCAATCATGAATGTTAAATAAGTTATCTGCTCCGATAACAAAAGCTATTTCGTCATCATATTTTTCCTGCAGTCTTAATAAGCTATGATAGGTTCCCATGAAGTCTGAATCTACTGTCTCTAAGTCAGATACATAAGCATTGTCCATTTCACTGACCATTAATTCTAGCATATTTATTCTATGTACGTTCGCAATCAAAGAAGACTTCGTATAAAGGTTTGATACTGGTAAGTATATAAACTTATCGAAATCTACGTATTTTTTTATATGAAAATATATTTCTTTGTGCGCAATAGTAGGAGGATTAAATGCTCCACCGAAGACAACAACCATAGGATCACACCTTTCTATTTATATTTTAACATAAAAAAAAATAATTAAAAGCAATTATGAGATTTGTAAAGTCTAAAGATATGATATAATTATTTTAGGTGATAAAAATGAAAGAAAATATAGACTACATCTTAGATTTCGCTAAGAATATACTTAGTATTCCGTCTCCAAGTGGATACACAACAGAAGTCATACAATTCGTTGATAAAGAAGCACAGAATCTTGGTTATCAAACAGAACAATCAAAAAAAGGGAATCTCATCATTACTGTTCCTGGAAGGGAAACATTTACCCTAGGTCTTTCAGGCCACGTTGATACCTTAGGGGCTATGGTAAGAAGTATCAAAGCGGATGGTACCCTTAAATTCACTCCTATCGGTGGTCCTATTTGGCCTACCCTTGATGGCGAATACTGCCAAATAAGAACAAGAGACAATCTAAATTACACCGGAACATTCCTTTCTACTTCTCCTGCAGTCCATGTTTTTAAAGACGCTGCTACACTAGCTAGAAGTCCAGAAAACATGGTGGTTAGGATTGACGAATTAGTAAAGACAAAAGCTGATACGGAAAAACTAGGAATCGCTCCTGGAGATTTCATCTTCTTTGATCCAAAAACAACAATAACGAAATCTGGTTTTATCAAAAGTCGCTTTTTAGACGATAAGATTTCTGTATCAATTCTTTTTGGACTATTAAAACATCTAAAAGACAACAAAATTACGCCAAGACAAAGCTTGAAAATAATTATTTCTACTTATGAAGAAGTTGGACATGGCGCTTCTAATATCCCAACAGTTGATGAAATTATCGCTGTCGATATGGGTTGCATCGGTGATGACTTATCTTGTACAGAAAACCAAGTATCTATTTGTTGTAAAGATTCATCAGGGCCATACAACTATGAAATGATTTCAAAACTTGTTAAGATATCAAAAGATAATAAAATCGATTACGCAACAGACATCTATCCATTCTATGGTTCAGATGTATCCGCAGCCCTAAGAGGCGGTAATGACTTAAAAGGAGCACTTATTGGGCCAGGAGTACATGCATCTCATGGTATGGAAAGAACACATATTGATGCTTTAACAAACACATTAAAATTATTATTAAATTATATAAAATAAAAAATAAGGAGGATTCTATTTATGAAAAAGTTTTACAGTGGTTTAGGACAACTTGCTGGTTTAGTAACAATCTTAGTATTTGCATTTATTCAATTGAACGCATTTATTGATTTTGCATTTATGACAAATGAAATCGGCGATATCCTTCAAACTATTCAAGTCTACGCTGTATACGTTTTAGCTGGCTTAGCTGGTTTAGAACTAACAGCCGGAAAGAAAGTGTTTGCATTTATTTACTTCATCATTCTTGCATTCGTTGTTGTAACAAGCTTCTTTCCTGAAGTAATGGACCAAATCGTTGGTGTAATAGGCTAAAAAAGAAAAGACCAATTTTGGTCTTTTTTTTATGGCAATTGACTGCTAACATTCGATAACTTTTCAGAATAATACCATTCTATATTTCTTAAATCAAAATATTTATTTCCTAAATGTGATTCGTCCACTAATAGTGACTCATACATTTCTTTATTCTCATTATACATAGATAAGAAATCACTATAGACAAAGATATCATCCGTAAATTCTACCAAATATGTTTCATAAAGACTTACTAATTCTGTTACAGAAAAGAAAGCCGCTACTAAAGAATTTGGTGCATCTAAATTATAGTAGATAGAATAGTCCACTCCAAAGTTACCACTTAAATCTAGATGTTTACCAAAACCTAAAGAATTATCCAGGTCAAAAGGAATAAAAGACATCTTATTTGTATAGACATCGAAGTATAAATAGTAGTTATTATCATTATAACGAATATCATCGGTATTCCCAACCAAGAAAGCAATCGCTAAATACCTAGCAAACATATCATAATCGAAAATATCCTCATAGTTATTGTTAAAATATTCTAAATCATTAATATTTTCTACGAAACTAATAAAATTTTCATGAGTTCTTCTTTCCCCATCTAATGAATTGTTTCTTAGAGAATAGGTATATCTAATGGTATCATCATTGATTCCTAATAAGTCTTCATAGTTCAAACTAAGTGTTCCTTCACCTAATACATCGGTTACTTTATATAAATCTCCGTATTCTAAGGCTAAATTACTTTTGAAGTTATCCTTTAAAAACTCAGAATCAATTGGCTCAATAATAGTAAAGAAGCCATAACTCACTAAGGTATCGCCTATTTGTAAATATACGATTCCAACTGATGCATTCGCAACTAATATATCTGCTTGTTTATATAGATAATGGGTATATACTTCAGAAATCATTGTTTCATCATAATCACTTTGATACATCTGAGAATAAGTAAAATTCAGTTGTTCTAAGTTAAAAACTTCCCTTGTCTTTAGCAGATTTTTAAAATTCGTTCCATCTTCATAATCAAAGGTTTCGTTAAACTGTAATTGGAAGGTTGTTTGGTGATATACTTCTCGATCACGCCAATCAAAGGTCCTTAGTAAATTTCTAGATGTCGTAGACTTGGTACGAAACCCAACTTCATATACCGTAAACTCAGTCTCAGCGTCTCTATAAGTTAAATCGATTGGATACATCGTATTATCAATGTAATCTCCATATTCATCAAAATGAGCTTGCATATTATCAATCATTTCATCAAAAACTTCTTCCTCAAAGCTAATAGTAAAACTTTTGAAATTATAATTGTCAAAAAGACGATCATAATCGTCTGATTGGTCTCTTACATTCATATATTTTGAAAAGTCAGTACCATCATCATGGTAATAACCATAAACAGTTAGACTAGCAATTGTTACACACAACAAAAATAATAGAATAATTCTTTTTAGTGCGAGATTCATATCACTCCAAGTTCGGTAAGCTGTGCTCTCACGCTTTGAATCTTAGCGTTCATATAATCCTCAACTGACATTGATTCCCATCTGGAAGAAATATCAAAGTAATTAATACCTAAATGTTCTTCTGCTATAATTTCATTATAATAGAGATTATATATTAAATTATATTCAGAAAAGATATCATCATAATTAAATATTCCGTTTGTTTGTGTGTATAAATCAAGGTAATTATAATAAGCAGTTAAGAATGAATCTTCTTGTAATAAATTGTAAATTAATACCATGTTAGACGCAGTTAAACCATTAGATGGTTGAACGGTATCTATATCCAAATCAACACCAAAATTACCATAAGGGTTCCAACCATTTCCTAAGGCGTTATCAAAGTCAAATGGAATGTAATAACTCTTGCCTTCATTAAAATACATATAATAATTATTCGCATTGGAACGGTAATCATCTGGTGAACCTATTAGAAAATGTAAAGCGCTCGCTTTGGCGAAATTATCAATCATTAAAGAAGTGCCTATTGAATTATAATAATTAAAGACTGATGTGTTAGAAGCCAAATTTGAGAAATCTTCAAAACTATCAAAATTAGCTAGGTCTTTATTTGTTTTTAAAGCATATGTTTTACGATATCCTTCATTGTAATCAGATACTCCTAAAGCATCGTTAGCGTAATTGTTTTTAAGCGTTGCAGGACCCATTGTTTGCCAAGCACATTTATATAAGTCTCCAATACTAGAATCATCATTTTTATCCCAGTATCTTTTAACGAATTCATCATCCATTGGTTCTTGGATTAAAAATAATCCATAAGGAACCACTAATCCTTCAATATCAAAGTAAATAAGGGTATAAGAGGTATTAGAAGTAACAACCCCTGCCTCTCTAAACATATCATAAGAAACAGATTCCGTAACAACTGCATAGTCAGTACTGCGAATATGTTTAAAGTTTAACTGTTCCATATCAAATGCATCTCTACTCTTTAGATAGTCATACTCCGTTGAGTTATCAACATAATCAAAAGTTTCATTAAACTCTAATTGGAATGAAGTTTGTTGGAAGTATTGAATCTCTCCGCCTTCCACAATAGCTGGTAATACTCTAGAAAAGATATTCCCTTTGGTTCTAAACCCAACTTCATTAATTTCATAAACGTTTCCTAAACCATCTTCATACAAAACATCTACTTCTTGAATGGTATTATCACGATAGTTACCCCATTCATCATAATAGTTTTCCATGTCATAAATTAGTTTCATAAAATTTGCTTCTGAAAAATAGATAGTAAACTTTTTATAGATAGAATCATCAAATAAAGTGTCAAAAGAAACATTATCTGTATTTGGAACTCCTTCAATAAAAGTGTTTGTATCAAAAGAAGCAACACCAGTTGTAGTTGTTACACCTGGCATCGTTACGACAGGGTCAGTTCCAGATAAAAAATCACAACCAATTAAAAAAGTTGTGATCATTAATACTAATGCAATAGCAATTTTCCTCATAAGTCACTCTCCTATTTAAAATTAATTATTAGCTAAGAATTCCTTAAAGTGTTTTGGTTCTATTAATTCTAAATGTATGTTTTCTTCTGTAATTGGATTTTGGAAATCTAATTTGTTACAAAACATCATTAATTCTTCTTTTGTTGCTTCTCCGTATAATTTATCTCCAACGATAGGAGCGAAAAAATATGAAAAATGTACTCTTACTTGATGAGCTAGCTTGTTTTCAATTGAAACTTCTACTAGAGAATAACCATTAAACTCATCTAATACTTTATAAGTTGTTAGGCATTCTTCGCCTTTTTCAGAAACTTCTCTTAAAATAGAACCTTCCACCCTAGCAATAGGTAGTGGAATAGAACTTTCTTTTAACTCTAAGGTTCCTTTGACAATGATTTTCATATAATATTTAATTGTATTTACGTTATTTAGTAAATATTTAATAAATTTATGTTTAGCCACTACGATAAGACCAGATGCTTCTCTATCTAATTTTGTTACATAATGAATTTTTGAGTTAATATCATTCAATTCATAGTAATGATTGATGGCATTTGCTAATGTTCCCTCAGGATGCGCTTTTGAAATCATCATTTGAACATTTTTGGGTTTATTAACAATTAACATATAAGGATCTTCATAAACCACATCTAACTTAACATCCTCGGATTTAACCCTTGGATCTCTTTCTTCATCCTTAATGAAAAAATGAATCTTATCACCTTTTCTGACAGTACTTTTTTTCGTTTTAGCTTTTTCGTTTACTTCTATTTTTGGTTTATCATTAACCAATTCCAAAATCTTATTCGGAATATTATTTTCTTGAATAAATCTTCCAATCGTTTCGGGTTTTTTTACTCTGTAAATTAGTTCCATGGTACCACATCCTTATTTGAACAATTATACCACAAAAAGAGATTAATTTCAAAAATTAATCTCTTCATATTTAATATTATATTTTTATGGATTTAACGGTTATAGTTCTTCTATTACAAAGATAGCATATTTTCTAATTAAGACATCATTAAAATAGATTTTTTAACCGACCTAAGCTTTTGTTTGGATGAATACTTAATCCCTATGGATGGCAGAATCATAAGCATTTGCTGCTGCATCATAAGACATAACTAGTATAAAATGTATCGAAGCTATTAGCTTTTTATCATATACGATATAGTCATTAGTATTGTTAGTTTTGGATTCACTCCAATTGGAAATTTTAAAACGAATCTAACGCTTTTATCTGTATGTAATATATCCTCTAGTAATTCTTGGACATTTTAATATTCTTCCTCTTCTAAAGATAAAAGTTTGTGATACCATTCATGAACATCACTTTGTTCAAATGGAAACTCCTTTTTCTTAATCATAGCTATTAATAGGTCCATTTCTGACACCAAGATATGTTTAATTTCTTCAGAATAATTCATTATTTCTTGATTGCGTTCATATTCATGCACATCAAGTATGTGATACTTATTATCTTTATTCACTTTTACATCTAAATCATAATCAATATACTTCAATGCTTCTTCATCATACAGAATGGGACTTGCTATATTACAGTAATAGCCGATATGGTCTTTTTTTATGATACCAATCACATTAAACCAATGCTTCTTAAAAAAGAAGGATACTGATGGTTCCTTTGTATACCAAAAGCGTCCATTTGCTTCGACTACTCTCGTTCTTTTATTCGCAACGATAATCATTTCTTCATTTTCTTTTAGAATCACTTCGTTCTTCCAAACTCGGTGTAATGACTTATCATGCTTATAGCTCTGTAACATTACATTATCGCCAATCTTCATAATAACCTCTACTCTTTTAATAACCAATCTTCGCCTTTTAAGGTTTCAGGCTCTGTTTTTGAAAGATTAGGATAATCCTGTTGTCCTAATGCTTCAAAAACCATGATACTTACACAATTAGATAGATTCAGACTTCTCACTAAATCATTAGTTGGCAGTCTCACACAATCATCTAAGTGTTCTCTTAAAATGCTTTTAGGTATACCGGTTGATTCTTTACCAAATACTAAATAAAGATTCTCATCTCTATTCGAAAAATCGAATTCCTTCGGTGTTTTCTTACCATATCTAGTTAAGAATACCATTCTACCTGTATTCTTGCTTAAAAAGTCTTCATAATCCTCATAGACAACATAATTCACGTTCTCTAGGTAATTAACTGCTGATCTTCTTATCTTTTTTATATCTAATTTAAATCCTAACGGTTTAATTAAATGTAATAAAACATTCGTTCCAGCACAGGTTCTCATAATGTTTCCTGTATTTTGAGGAATTTCTGGTTGATATAACACTACATTAATCATGTTTATTTTCTCTTTCTAAGTAATTTCTTCTTTTCCTTGTTTAATCTCTCTTGATTTTTCTTTTTATATCCCGGTTTCACTTTTTTAGGTTTTCTGATATTTAATTTTGCTTCTCTATCGATTTCATTTTCTTTTCTTTCTCTATTAGAACGTTTGTTTCTCATAACAGCGTCCACTATTTCGTCATTGACAATTTCAACATATTTAGAACTGATTCCTTTTTTCTCTAACTTATCCATATATGAGTTATCCGTAAACTCATAAAGTGATAAAGCGATACCATCGAAATCAACTCGTCCAGTTCTACCGGTTCTATGAATATAAAACTCATTGTCTCTTGGTAATTCATAGTTAATAATATGACTAATTCCTTCAATATCAATTCCTCTACTGATAATATCAGTTGCGACGATATATTGGAATTCAAGCTTATCAATACGTTTCTTCAATTGTTTTCTTTTACGATAATCTAAGCCACCATGAATTAAAGTAACAGATTTTGTATGTTCCTTCATCCAAGCAAATACTTCGTCAGCGGATTCTTTTGTATTACAGAAAATAATTGCCAAATATGGGTTGATTGTATTGAAAATTTTTTCTAAAGTATTAAATCTTTTTTGTTCTCTTGTCTTTACAAATAAATGTTTAATGTTCAAAGAAGATACTTCTTGTGGATGAACATCAATTACTGCAGGATCATCCAAGTATTTTTTTAGGAAAGGTTTCAAATATTCCGGGATGGTAGCCGAAAAGACAGCTTTCACAGCTGTTTTATCCAATACATCTAGAATAAAAGACATTTCTTCAATAAAGTTTTTATCTAAAGTCATATCAGCTTCATCGATAATGAAATATTTCGCTGTATGGACTTTTAAGATGTTTTCCTTTACTACTAAGTCGATAATTCTTCCTGGTGTTCCAATCACGATTTGAGGCGTTCTCTTCGAGATTTTATGAATGATATCATTTCTGTTTACTCCACCAACATACAAATCAATCGTAATTTCTTTTTCTGAATGTTTTGAAACAGCTAAAGCAAAATCAAGAATCTGCTTTGCAAGTTCTCTTGTTGGAGCCAATATCACTGCTTGTACTTCTGCCAAATCTTCATCTAATGCTTCAAAAATCGGCAATAAAAAAGCATGGGTTTTTCCAGACCCAGTGTTTGCTTCTACGATAACATCGCGTTTGTTCTCTAAAAACGGAATGACTTTTAGTTGTACATCCGTTAGTTCATTAAATTTTAGTTCTTCTAATGCTTGATTAATAAAATCTTTTTCAAATTTTTTCATAGTTTATCCTTTGCTAAATTTCCATACCTATTATATAATATATATAGCAAAAAGTAAAACAAAAGGGGAGCAATTGATGAAAGTAATCAGTATTAATCCTAGAGGTTTTTGTAAAGGGG
The DNA here is from genome assembly GCA_016342455.1 of Mycoplasmatota bacterium. Lineage (GTDB taxonomy): Bacteria > Bacillota_I > Bacilli_A > Izemoplasmatales > Hujiaoplasmataceae > 4572-104. The sequence continues at coordinate 15,573 of JAEIOE010000030.1, forward strand.
TAAATAAAGCCATTAAGGCTGTGAGAGCAGCTGTGAATTCTACTACTACAAAAAAGCCGATTTATGTGATTGGATACATTGTTCACAATCGTTTCGTTGTAAATGAATTAACAGACTTAGGGGTTATTACCTTAGATGATACCGTTAAAACAAGATTAGAACTTGTTGAAGAGATAAATTCTGGTACTGTTATCTTATCAGCTCATGGAACGAATCCTTTGGTTAAGGAAAGATTAATAGAAAAAAATATTGATTTTATTGACGCAACTTGCGAGGATGTAGAAAAAACTTTTCAGTTGATCAAGGAATATGCAGCTAAGGGACATCATATCTTTTATATTGGTAAGAAAAATCATCCGGAAGCGAATGCCGCTATGAGCTTAACTAAAGATGTTACTTTAATTGAAACAATCGAAGATATTCCAGAAAACATACTTGAGAATATTTTTGTTACCAATCAAACTACTTTTTCTACCCTTGAAATTAAGGGAATTATTGATAAGATTATTGAAAACTACCCTAACACTTTAGTATCTGAAGAAATATGTAATGCAACAAGACTGAGACAAAAAGCTATCATTGATACGAATAAAGATGTGGATCTTTGTTATATTGTTGGTGACCCTAGAAGTAACAATTCTAAAAATCTTGTATATATTAGTGAAAGTTTTACAAATACCAAGACTTTATTAATCCAATCCGTAGCTGATATTTTAGAAATTGATCTTTTAAATATTAAGACAGTTTCTGTGTCTTCTGGCGCTTCAACGCCTAATTATTTAACAAAAGAAGTCATAGAATTCTTAAAAAATTATTAAGAGTAAAGTTTTCCTTTATTTTTTAATAGTTTTCTTGTATAATATGTTGAGTAATTAAACACAATTAGGAGTGATTTCTTATGCCAAATAGCAAAAAAAGAAAAGAAGTAGCTGAAGTAAAAGACGAAAAAGGAATGAAAGCTTTTAACCCAACGAAAAGTAGAGTAGGTAGAGTTATTATTCTTATTCTAGCAATCGGTATGTTTTTAGGAATGTTAATCGCTGCTATCATTGGGATAGCTAATGTCTTTTAATAAGTAACTTAAGAAAAAAAAGGTGCGAATGCATCCTTTTTTTTTAGTCTGAAATTAAAAGTTCTTTTGCGCTCTCTAAAGCAGCGTTTGATACTTTGTCTGCGGAAATCATTTTAGCTATTTCTTCTACTCGTTGATCATAATCAAGGTATAGCACTTTTATTTCGGTGCTATTTTTTAATGTTTTCTTTCTTACAGAGATATGATGTGTTCCAGTAGCGACTACTTGTGGAATATGCGTAATCGAGATAACTTGACAAATCTTAGATATTTCTCTAATCTTATTCGCTATTTGTTTTGCAATATATCCTGAGATACCTGTATCTATTTCATCAAAAACAATAGTTGATATTTGATTGCTTCTGACAAATATTGACTTAAAGGCAAGCATTACTCTACTCATCTCACCGCCTGAGGCAGTTTTAGATAGTTGTTTTAATGGTTCTCCTTTGTTTGTTGAGATATAAAAGTCGATTTTATCAATACCTTGCTCTGTAAAAACAGATTGGTCAAACTCATCATTTGAAATTAAATCATTAAATCTAATTTCGAAATCAGCGTTTTTAATCACTAAATCTTGAAGTGTTTCAATAATCTCTTTCGTAATTTTCTTCGCAACGTCTTTTCTAAATGAACTCAATTTATTAGCTTCTAGATTTAGACTTGTAAACTTTTCAAGCAAATCATTATGTAAGTCTTTGATTAATTCATCAAAGTTTTCCACTTTATTCACTTGTTCTTCTAAGAAATGTTTGTATTCAAACAATTCTTCAGTAGACTTTTTATATTTACGCTTGAATCGATCTATTTCGTTTAAACGCATAATCATCGAATCATATTCTTCTTGATTGTAATCTAATGAATACAACTTATCTCTTAAAGATTGGTTAATATCATCAAATTCATAATATAAATCATTTAACCGCTCACTTAAAGCCAAGAAATCATTTGATGTTTCTTGAATGCTTTCAATATCGTTTTTCAAGGTATAGACTGTTTCCACAACTGAAGACTCTGATACCTTTGCATTAAATCTTTCTAAAACGCTATTAATCTTATCCATATTTTCAAGTAAGTTTATTTGTTCTGTTAGCTCTTCTTCTTCATTTTCTAATAAGTTTAAATCAAGTAATTCTTTTAACTGGTAGCTATAAAGATCTAATTGCTTTAAGGTATTATCTCTTTCTTTGATTAAGGTTTTATAATTACCCAAACTATCTTTATACACTTCTAAAGCTTGATGATAACTTCTTAGATAATTATTTACTTTCTCTTTTCTAAAATTATCTACTAAAGATAAATAGTTATCTGGGTTGATTAAGGAATTCGTATCAAACTGTGAATGAATATCGGCTAAATAAATGGCTAGTTCTTTCAACACTTTAATAGAAGAACTTTGCTTGTTTATTTTAACTTCGTTTCTATTTTCGATAGATATCGTTCTTTCAATAATGATTTCATCGTCAAAATCGATGTTATTAGAGTTTAAAACATTCTTTAAATTATCTTCTGTTAAAGAAAAAACGCCGGTTACAGTGGCGATTTTTGATTTTGAAGATATCATTTCTTTTGATGCGCGTAATCCAAGCAATAAAGAAATAGCATCAACGATGATGCTTTTTCCAGCTCCGGTTTCACCTGTTAATACAGTCATACCTTCATGAAAATCTAATTGTAAGTCTTCAATAATTGCGTAATGTTGAATATGCAAATGTTTTAACAAAGTCTCACCTCGTTATTTTTTTAGTATTTGCTTGATAATTGACTCTGTATCTAATCCGTATTGTTTTTGGATACTTAATAGGTCTCCATGTTCGATAAATTCATCCGGGTAACCTATCAATTTAATGTTATTATTTAAAAGATCATGTTCAGAAGCATACTCTAGAACAGCTGATCCTAAGCCAGATGTTTTAACAGAATCTTCCACAATAAATGTTTTATTTCCTGATTGTAATATTTTTAGAAGCATGTCTTCATCCATTGGTTTTATAAATAAAGCATTATATAAATTAACTGCTACATTGTTTTCATCAATATGTTTTTTAAGTCTCGCAAATGTTTCGCCGTAGGCAATTAAATTAACAGATGCTTCCTTTGAATATTCTAACCAAGTAGGCTTTTTTATTACAGCTAGGTTTTCTATGTTCATAAGATCAGTTTGACCCTTAGAATATCGAATAGCCACAGTATGTAATGCATAATTATATGCGTAGTCAAATAGTTGTTTTGCTTCGGACATATCTGATGGCTGTACTATTTCAATATTTGGAATATGTCTTAAATAAGCGATATCGTAGATGCCTTGATGTGTTTCCCCATCGGCTCCAACGATGCCTGCTCTATCAATTCCTATTACTATTTTTATATCTTGTCTCGCAAGGTCATGTGATAGTTGATCATAAGCTCTTTGTAAGAATGATGAGTAGATAGGTAGGAATATCTCCGTATTATTCAATGCAAGTGCAGCTGAGAAACATACGGCAAAGGATTCACAAATTCCTACATCAATAATTCTATCAGGATGATTCTTACTAAATTCTACCAATGAAGAACCATAAGTCATCGCTGGTACTATTACCTTAAAGTTTTTGCTTTCTGTCACACGTGCTTCAAGTAGTCCACTAATAATACTACTCCACGAAGCTTTGTTTTCTGCAAATTTATTTAAAAACGCTCCAGTTTCAATATTAAACTTAGGAACACCGTGCCAAGCACCGATAGCATCCTCTTCTGCTTTTAAATAACCTTTTCCTTTTTTAGTTACTACATGTATTACAATTGGCTTATTTCTTTTTTTAGCAATACGAAAGAATTTAATTAATGATTTGATATCATGACCATCAATTGGTCCGTAGTAAGATAAGCCCATTTCATCAAATAGCGTAATGTTTCCTGCATATCCTCTCAACATCGTTCCTAGTCTAACTTTCCAGTTATAAACAAATCTTGGAAACTTTCTTTTTGAAGAAGCGGTTCTTACATACATCTTAGATGATCTAAGCGATGTCAACATCTTAGAAAAAGCCCCAACATTCTTTGAGATACTCATTTCATTATCATTTAAGATAATAATAGGAGCTGTACCTGAATGATGTCCTAAGTAATTTAGTGCTTCATAAGATAGACCAGAGTTTAAAGAACCATCTCCAACTATCGCTATTGTTTTATTTGTACGCTTCGCTTCTTTATCTGCTAAGCAAAAACCAGCCATAGCGGCCATAGCGGTCGATGAATGACCTGCTTCCCAAAAATCATGTTCAGATTCACAACGCTTTTGATAACCACTCATGCCTTTGTACTGTCTTAAGCTATCAAAGTCTTTTGCTCTACCAGTTAAGATTTTATGAACATAACTTTGATGTCCCACATCAAAGATAAAGCGGTCTATTGGTGAATCAAATACTAGATGCATCGCAATAGTAAGTTCTACTATTCCAAGGTTAGAAGATAAATGACCACCAGATTTAGAAACTTTTTCAATGATAAAAGAACGAATTTGCGCTGCTAATTCGTTTAGTTCTACTATACTCATATCTTTTAAAAATGAAGGGTCTTTTATCTCTAGTAAATTCATATTTCCACCAAACTATTTAGAAAAGTCTTCTAAACCGGTTTCTGTTTTTAAACTAACAATAGTTTTTTCTGCTGTTTGTAATTCTTGATGGCATTCTTTTGCTAAAGAAATACCTTCTTGATATAGTTTCACAGATTCATCTAATGTATTGTTTCCTGATTCAAGTTGTTTTACTAATGTTTCTAATTTATCCATTTTTTCTTCAAATGTTTTTTCTGTCATTGTTTTACCTCTATTATCTTACAATCGACTGTCCCGTCATAGAAATCTACAACTAAAGGAGCTGACTGATCAATTTCTTTTACCGATTTCTTAATTACATCCTTCTGTTTTACGACTGTATAACCTTTTTTCATAATCGCTAAGGGATTTACAAGTTCTAATTTCTCAGTTACACTAAGAAAATCTTTTGATTTGTTTAAAATGATATATTCCATTCTTTGAATTAATCTATTATTAAATGAAAGAATGTTATCTTGATAATGCTCTATTTGTTTACTTGGTTTATAAGCGTTTAGTTTGTCTTCTAAGTATAGTAGTTTTAATTTTGTACTTTCTAGAATCTTTTCAGGATTCTTAAAAACAGTACTACTCACTACTTGATTGTAATATTTTTGATTGTTTTCGTGTTTCAAAGATAAAGAAACTGATAATCTATCACTATAATTGTTTAATAGATCAATGATATCCTTTTGATCTGGAACGCATATTTCAGCTGCGTGTGAAGGTGTTGAAGCTCTTTTATCACTTACAAAGTCTGCTATGGTTGTATCTGTTTCATGTCCTACTGCTGAAATAATAGGGATTCTTGAATTATAGATGGCTCTCGCTACTATTTCTTCATTAAATGCCCATAAGTCTTCAATAGAGCCTCCACCACGACCAACGATTAATACATCAACTAATCCGTCATTGTTTGCTGCTTCGATTTGACTTACAATAGAATTTTTAGCGTTAGGACCTTGTACAAGGGCAGGATAAACAATTATTTTAGTAATTGGATATCTTATACCAATTACATTAATAACGTCTCTAACAGCCGCTCCTGTTTCAGAGGTGATAACACCTACAGTTCTTGGGTATTTTGGTAAAGGCAATTTATGTTCTTCATTAAATAATCCAGCCTTAGCAAGTTCTTCTTTTAATCTTTCATAAGCCAAATATAAATCTCCTACTCCATCAAGGCTCATGTTCTTGATGTAGATTTGGTATGTTCCTCTGACTTCATATACCGAAAGATGTCCTTCTACTATAACTTGGTTTCCATCTTTTGGTAAAAAGTTTAGTGTTCTTGCATCACTTAAGAACATAACTGCGGATATTTCCGATTTATCATCTTTAAGAGTTAAGTATAGATGTCCACGACTATGGCGCTTAAAATTAGAAATTTCAGCTTTTAATAGTATCTTTTGTAAGTTCATGTCATTATCGAACTTATATTTAAGATAACGATTTAAAGCTGTAACAGTTAAGTATTTTCTTTCCATTAATCTTTATTAATGGACTTACTAATAGAATCTAATAATTTATTGTTAAAACGCTTCGCCGAATCATCATCTAAGTTTGAGAATTTTTTTGTTAAATTAACAGCTTCATTAATAGATATTTCTGGAGGAAGCTTTGTAAAAAGCATCTCATAAACAGCATTTTGAATAATTGCCTTATCTACTAAATTTAAACGATCAATTGTGTAGCCAACTAAGTTATCTTTAATAACTTGGTTAATCTCATCTTGTTTTTCTAAAATTTCTTGATATCTGTTTAGAAGTTCCTTTGAATAATCAGTATCATCCAATTGCCCATCTAGTTCATTTGCGTAAAGTAACATTACGATTTTTTCACGAAATTCAGACCTTCTCATATTTCATCACCTAACTCTCAATTATATTATATTTTATCACAGATATAGTTTTTATTAAAGTATTATATCTTCTTAAAAAAAAACAAAGCAGAGAATATTCTCTGCCTAGTATTTTTTAATATATACGTATGCCTCATATGGCTTTAACACATTTGTAGTACTAAGCTTTTTAAAGCTTGAATTACTATAAAAGTACTCATAGCCTGAAAGCGCTACAACTGGTAATTTCACTTCAATTGTCTTGTCAGTAAAATTACTGAGAATAAGATACTCTTTATCAGGACCAATTGTACGATAAACAAAGTTTTCTTCATTTTCAATATCAAGGAATTCTAAGGCTCCATAACTGATATTTTTTGCGTCTTCTTTTCTTAAGTTTAGAATAAATTTATAAGTGTTTAATACCGAAGAAACATTTTGAGATTCCTTTAAAACATTAATATCTAAATAGTTGAAATTCACTTTCATAAATGGTTCAATCTTAGAGAAGCCAGCATAGGCTGAAGCATTCCATTGCATTGGACTTCTTGCATTATCTCGCGAACGATCTCTTAAAGCTTGTAAAGCCATTTCAACAGTGGCTCCTCTTTCTAAAAAGTTCTTATATTCAGTAAAGACTTCTACATCCCTAAAATCATTAATATCTTCATAAAGTAAGTTTGTCATACCAATTTCTTCACCCTGGTAGGTAATTGAAGTCCCTGGCATAAAATATAAAGATATTGCCAGCATTTTAGCAGAAATTTCTCTGAACTCTAAAGAATCATTTCCATAATGGCTTACAATTCTTGGATGATCATGATTATGCCAATAGATTAAGTTCCAACCCTTGCCTACTAACATATCGTACCAATGTTGGAAAGACTTCTTAATATCTTGAACTCTAAGATTTGATTTCGCCCATTTGCCATTGAAGATTTTATTATCTGGACCAGTATCTGCCCAAACATGTCCAAAGTGTATTAATAAATTGAATTCCTTTGAATCAAAGCCAACATATTTCAATGCTTCCTCTTTCGAGGCTCCGCCTGATTCGCCTATGGTTAATAATTCTCTTGGCTCAAAGATTTCTTCTCCAAACTCTTTGATATAGTCATGGTGTTTTGGAAGCGATGAAAAATTTTCATAACCCGGGTATCCATCTGGAAAGTCCCAGTTTTTCTCTAAATGATTTGCGGCGTCAACACGGAATCCATCTACACCTAAGTCTACCCAAAAATTCACTACTTTTTTCATTTCTTCTCTAACTTCTTTGTTTCGCCAATTCAAATCCGGCATTTTTTTAGAGAAGATATGTAAATAATACTCATCACATGCCTCAACATAATCCCAAGTAGGTCCACCAAACCAGCTTAACCAACGAGTTGGTCTTACTCTCAACCCATCTTTATACTTTGGTTTTTGCCAAATATAGTAGTCATGGTACTTTTGATAGTCTATATCTAATGGATTACTCGCTTTTTGAAACCAAAGATGTTCATCAGATGTATGATTTAATACCAAGTCAGTGATTACTTTGATACCTATTTTATGCGATGCTTTAACGAAAGATTTGAAATCTTCTAAAGTTCCATATCTTTTATTTACTTGATAAAAATCAGAAACATCATATCCGTTATCATCCATAGGTGACGAATAATGAGGTGAAACCCATATGACATTAGCACCTAAATCTTTAATATATTCTATTTTTTTTTCTAAACCGATAAAATCACCGATTCCATCGTTATTACCATCTAAAAAGCTACTCAAAGTAACCTGATATATAATTGCGGACTTCCACCAATTTTTATTCATTTGTTCAACTCCCATGGGCCATATTATAGCATATCTAAAAACATTTGATTTCTATAAATGCCCGTTAACGTTTTCATATTTTGGATACATCGATCCATCTAAATATGTAATACTGTATTTTTCTAACACTGACTTCGTTACCGATTTGTTTTTGTGATTTAGAATGTAAGTAATATCTCTTGATTTTAAGGTACTTAAGAATTGTTCAAAATACTTGTTATCCGTATCTGAAATATCTATTTCTAAAAAATTCACCTTTTCAAAGACTCGAAAATCTTTTAGATTGAAGTGATTGTTAAAATCATATAAACAAATACTAAAATCATGAGCTTTCAGTAATTCAAAATTTTCTATTAAATGATCTAGGTCATTAAATTCATCCAAACGAAGTTTAATAATAAAAGAACTCACCGAAATACTCGGTTGAAGTAATCTCTTGATGATTCGTTTTAATGCCTTCGTATCCTCTACTGTTTTCGTTGATAACTCCAAAAGAATCTTTTTGTTATAACTACTAGTTCTTAAGTCCTTCACTAAAGACTGAACGATTAGGTAATCCCACTCTAATTCTAGATTAGCTGATTTTAGTACTCTTTTTAAAGAAGCAGCTTCTCCTAGTAAGGCTTTATCAGAAATCATCACTCTTAAGATATCTATACTTTCTTTCGCCCAATCACCTAACGCTTGATAATGAAGCGGAATTTCTTTTTTTGCAATCAGATTATTGATATTAATCACTAAGGTCTTCGCTAACTCTAAATTATATCTAAAGTATTTATTATCAATGATAAATGGATGTTCCAAAGTAGTCAAAGAATTCAAATACCTTAACTCAATTAGTGTTGAAAAATCAAAATTGTTATTTATTTGGATATAGGATGTTCTCACATCAAAACTTGTCTCTAGTTTATAAACACTTTCTTTAATACGAGATACAACTCGTTTGTCAGTGGTTTTAAGTACTAAATAGATAGAATGAAAGGACTCTATGTAAAGTGCTTCAAAATGCATTCTAGCTATAACCTTTAGATGATTAATATAAGTCAGCAATAAATCTTGATAGGCATTATAGTTATAATCCTTAAAATAATTGATATAATTTCTGATATCTAATAAAAGAATAGATTTGCTAGAACTATTCTTTAAGTCTTCTATTAGTTTATTTTCATTAGGCAAATCTAAAAAGCGATTTATTAAATCGTTACCTTCAGCTGTTTTTAATTCTTCAATCAGTAAATAGATACTTAAGTTATCTTTTGATATATACAATCTTAAGGCTTTGTTTTGATACACAACATCTATTTTTTCAGCGTATAACAAATCATCTAAGAAAACTTTCTTTTGAAGTCCTAATTGAAATTCTTCAAAAGCTAAATAATCAAGCTTTGTATCTAAGATTCTCAATGCATTTTCATTTAATAGTTGAATACTTCCTTTATCTATTTTACATAGACCAAAATCACTTATCTTAAATAAGTTTTTATAGTTATCTATATTTTTCGTTATTTTATTTTGCTTATCAAAATGATTGATTTCGTTTTTAATGATTTGATGCGCAATTAACACTAACTTTTGTTGGAAATCAAAATCATTTAAATCTTTAGAATATACACAGAAGTAATCATAAGATTCTTCTCTTTTAACTCCATTCACAAAGAAATACTGCGTTTCAACTGTTTTATAGACTGATTTAGCGTATTCAATCAAATCATCATAAACATATAGCTCATTCATCGTTTCTGTTTTTAAAAGATCCTCAATAAGTGTTTCACTATATTCAGTAATCTTAGGTGTTTTTTCTAATAAGAGACCTTTTGAGTAATGATAGAACATTACATTATGCTCTGTTTTTTTAATATAAAGAAGTTTTTGAAAAGAATAGAGCGAAGTTATTGCTTGGAACATCTTATAGATAATATCTCTTTCTTTTAAATAACTACTATGATTAAAGGCAATAGATAACAATTGATACACATTATCAAATTGATTCATCAGCGGTCTACTTGGACTTAGTTCTTCAATTAAGTACTCTAGTTTTTCTGTTTCCGATATGTTATTTAGTTTTTTAGTTAAAATCCTCACAGCTTCATAAAAAATCAAACGATAGTTTTGAGAAACTAAGTTTTTCATTGTCGGTAAGTACTCTTGATAAAAACGCCAGGCTTCGTCAAGACGATCTAATTCTATATTAATTAATATATAACGGTCTAAATATCTACGTTTGTTTCTAGATTTTATAAAATATTCTTGGTATTTAATCAGCGCATTCAAATAATCTTTCTTATAAAAAAAAATATCTGATTCTGCTAGGTAGAATATTGGATTTGATTTTTTAAAGTCAAACTTTACCGCCATATCATAAAATTTCTCTGCTTGATCTATTTTGTTCTCTTTTAGATGAAGCATAGAAAGTTTTAAATACTTACTAACAAGATTTGAACTGGATATATTATCTTTGATACTTAATAGATACTCAATTGCTTGCGTATTTTCTTTTAATCCCTCATGACAAACTGCATAATAGAATTTTTGCATAATCTTTTGATGTTCGTTTGTTAAGAAACGTTCTCGATTAAATAATACTGATTTTAACTTAATAAAATCTTCTGTTCGTAATAAGGTTTTTACTAAATCATCGATAATTTTAATTCTGGTTTCCTTTTCCGAAAAGAAATCACTATTAATTTCTGTTTCTAAGACGGAAACTGTTTCATCATGCATTCTTAGTACTCGGTAACTTTCAGCTAAGTATAGCAAGATATCTAAGGCTAAAATACTGTCTAGCTCTTGTTTTGAGCGTGACAGTAATTTTTTTAGTTCTTCAATTGTATTAGATGACTTATTTAGTTTCTTCAATTCATCAAATCTTGTTAAATTATCCAAATGTTCACCTTTCTTTATCGTAATCCATTAATGTAACACCAGAAAGAGTGTTAATGACTACATGTACCAAGGTTTCTGTTATTTCTAAGATGCAATAAGAATTGCTAGCTCCGTTTCTTTCCTTAGAAAAACAGCCTGGATTGATAAATAATACTTTCTCGATTTCTCTTAAAAACGGTCTATGTGTATGCCCAAAGCATACGATATCTATGTTATTATATATTGCATGATTTAATAGTTTTGTTAATCCTAACTTTACTGAATAACGATGGCCGTGAGTAAAGAATACCGATAGTCCAAGAAAGTTAAAACTTAAGTCATAAGGAAAATTAGGTTCAAAGGGGTAATTTCCCTTCACACCAAAGACGTTTAGCGAAGAGAGTTCATGTTCTTTCATCTCTGAGTCCCCTAAGCTTATATACCTATCCATATCAGGATGCATTCTTATTACTTCCTTAACTGAATCTCTGTCTCTGTGATTATCACTAAAGAGTAATAACTTCATTCTTTAAATCCTTTACTAACTTCCTGATTGCATTCCCACGGTGACTAACCATATTTTTTTCTTCTCTAGATAATTCTGCCATTCTTCTGTTGAGATCTTCAATTTCAAATAATGGATCATAGCCAAAGCCATTAATCCCTTTAATCTCTTCAGCAATATGTCCGTATACTCTACCTTGATAAGTATAAAATTTACCATCAGGGTAATAAATAACGATTTGAGATACGAAGTAAGCAGATCGATCAGATACATCTTTTAGTCTCTTTAGCAATAAGGTATTGTTATCAGAGTCCGTAGCGCTTTTAGAAAAACGTTTTGATTTTACTCCTAATTCTTCTGGTAATGCAATTACAACCAAACCAGAGTCATCAGCTAATGTTATTTTATTATATTTTAAAGCAATCGTTTTTGCTTTAATATAGGCGTTATCAAAGAAGGTAGTACCATCTTCTATAATCTCATCAGTAAAACCGATATCTTCTAAAGATACACAATGATAACCAAATGGTTTTAGTGCTTGACTAAACTCAAGCAATTTATGAGGATTTTTCGTCGCCAAAAGAATTTCTTTCATTTATATCACCTTTTAATAATTTTACCACATTTTTGGCTAAATTGCTGTAAATGCAAGAAAAAAAGGTTAAGAAATCTTAACCTTTATTGTAATTTCATTCTAGAGTTAACCCATAGCGTAAATTTATGAATTAAATCGTTTCTTCCTACTAGTAAGATTTCGTCTTGTAATTCGAATGGTGTTTGTGAACTTGGGATGATAATTCTATCATTACGTCTAATCGCAACGATGTTTATTCCAAATTTCTTTCTAATGTCTAATTCTAGAAGATTTTTACCTACTAACTTCTTAGAAACTTGTGTTGAAATAAAGCTATATTCTTCATCTAAAGATAGATATTCTAAAAAATTACCTGAGATTAAAATCTTAGCTAATCTTTTACCGGTAGATTGTTCAGGCCAAATTAAGTGCTCAGGATCTACTCCTAATTTTTCAACTACTCTAGCATGATACTCTGATTGTACTTTAACAAAAATTTCTTTGACACCTAAATCTTTAAGAATTAAGGTAGTTAGAATTGAATTATCTACATTCATACCAGTAGCTATAATAACTGTATCATAAGAAGAGATGCTTATCTCTCTTAATGCATCTACATCAGTAGAATCTAAACAAATTGCATTTGTTACCGTTTTTGCTATTTTTTCAATTTTATCGAAATTTTTATCTATTACAAGAACGTTCGCTTCTAAATTAATTAATTCTTCAATAAGTGCAAGTCCAAAACGACCAACACCAATAACTGCAAATGATTTTTTAGGCATTTTATCACTCCAATCTAATACTATACCTATTATACTGAAAAGTATGAATTTGTCAATCATTTAGCGAAAGTTAGAAATCATTCACTTCTTATGTACAAAGTAATTAAAATATATTATAATGTTTTATGACGAGGTGAATATATGAACGAATTTGATGATTTATTTAACGATAATCCAAAACAAGAATTAATTACAGAAAATAACGGTATAGATGACTTTGATAACTTTGTAGACAAACAAAAACATAGTGGTTTACTTCTTATCGTATATTTTGCTGTTACATTGATTGTTAGTCTTGCTTTTCAATTTATTGTAAGTAGTCAGTACCCAGATACTGAGGTTATTACAGAAAACATAGTTGATGTAGTTGAAGTAGACATTTTGGTAACTGATAATACTAGTGGAAGTACAGACTACCCTTATATATTTCACATAACTGGGTCTTTAGTGAATAACAATGACGTTGAACTTCCTGTAGTATATTACCTAATTGAATTTTTCGATGCTGAAGGTGAATCTTATGGGGTTTATACTTATAAAGAAACTGATGTTGCCGCTGGTGCGATAATAGAAATGGATGATGAAATAGAAACTTCATTTGAATTTGCTAGTTATACTTATGAAATTGGCTTTGATGTATCTGATACATTTTATACAATTTCTAACCTTCTTCCAGTGTTAATTTGTGCCTTTGCTTTTCTTATGATTGATAAAGAAAGTTTTAAAGCAGATCTAAATGATTTCAAGAAAAAGAAAAAACAATACATTGGACAAATCTTTTCAGGATTCTTTATGGTTTACGCAGCTTTATTAGTTGCGAACCTTATCTTAGAACTAATTGGAGTATTAGGTACTTCAGAAAACGAAATGGCAATACAAAGTTTGTTTAGCAATGACCCATTACAATTATTTTTGTTATTCTTACTTCTTTGTGTGTTTACTCCTATTGTGGAGGAAGTTGTTTTTAGAAAGATTATCTATACTTTTATTGAACCAAGATCAAACTACATTATAGCAATTATTGTAACTGGAGCTATTTTTGGATTAATGCATGTGTTAGCCTTTGGTGATTTTATTCAATCTATTCCTTATATCTTTATGGGATTAACATTTGGGTATATCTATTACCGAGCTAATAAAAACATTTACGTAACCATAGGAGTTCATTTCTTAAATAATCTCTTTAGTTATCTAATCTATTTTATCGCTATCGTATTTGGAATTACTATTTAAAAGCAGTGAAAACTGCTTTTTTTTTTGGAAACAAAAAATTCGCAATAAAAAAATGAAAAACAAGTTTTTCAACGAAAGAGCCTGGGGCTCTTTTTTGATTAGCTATTTTTTGATACAATT